>CAJTMU010000027.1 GCA_910577365.1 uncultured Oscillospiraceae bacterium
TGTGCAGGCAGCTATAAAAATAGTTTGTCCTGCGGGAAACAATATAAAAAGTCCTATGCTTTTGGGGTTGTATTTTTTGATTTTTTTGTTCCATATAACGATTATAGGGATAGAACAAATGGCGTAAAATATATCCGCTTCAATAGTATACCAAACAGCTGCCCACGTCATGGGTGTGACCTTAAACGGGTAATATCCCAATGTGGATATTGTATATGCGCTGAATATCATATCGACCAGCAGGGTATATAAAATAACTGTTAGCACTGCAAATATTTTAATTTTAAGTGCGTCCTTGAAAAAAACAGTTACAGTAATACCAAAAATAGTGACAAATGCCGCGAAGGACAAAAGGCCATTATCCGCAAAAAAATTTGCTAAAATGTTATTTAAAGTGACACCGATTACTGTAAAAGAAAATAACGGCAGCAAAGGATTATATTTCGGTGTAAGCAAAAGTATCAACAAGCCGCAATATTCCAGATGATTTACTATCTGGTGCAGAAAGAAGAACAAAAAATCAATAATTGTCTGCTCCGATATCATATGTATTTTTCCATCCTTTTTAAGAATCCCCTTAAGGCATTTTCACACCAACACTCAATATCTATCTTTCGACGGATTTTACGCATAACCTTGTTGAAAATTTTAAAGGATATACAGTACATTTGCGAATTTTTACCTTGTTCTGCATAAAAATCCTCTCCGAAATCTTATACATTTCTACTAATATGAATATGCAATAATTACAAAATAAGCCCGAAAATATTATGGTATAATTGCCCGCTATTGCACTAAATTATCCAAAATCAAACATATACACAGACAAAAATGATAATAAGATGCTTTCTATTTATTATACCTTATGTCCAGCAGGTTTGTCAAGCGATTATATTGCCAGATTTGACAGAGATGAATCCGTCTCGCGCTCTCCGAGCACTATACGTTCCACAGCATCCTTTGCGTTAAAATCCAAAGTTCCGTTATTAAGTATAGAGGTGTTTCTTTCACCCAAGTATATTTCATCTGACGGGACAAGCTCAATAAATTCTGCGTCAGAAAATTCTGATTTATTGACAGTATCTTTTCCAAGATACGAAATGATAAACCGCCTGAATCCCGCGTTGTACAGCGGTTTTATGGGACAGTTATCCTTCATTCCGCCATCGCGGTAGCTAACCGCGCCTATTTTTTCGGGAGGAAAAGCAGCTGGTATAGCGCTTGATGCTATAAGAATCTTTGTGATGGTTTCGGGGGAAAACGCTCTCATATCGAAGTATTCTGCCCTGCCTGTTTTCATGCTTGTGCAGCAGGCAAAACATGGTATTCTTACTTTTGACAGCCGCAAATTTATTTCGTTTCCCTCAATAAGATCGATAAGTCCTTCCCGTGAAAATAACCCCGAGTTTATTGTGCCGTTTATGCGCTCTTTTGTTATGCTTTTGTCCTCGGATCTCACATACTTTATAGCCGAGCCGATGACTTTTTCGACCGCGTCCATCGGGTCGGCTATAACCGACTGAGATATGCTTTTCCACACTTTTTCCGCTTTTTCCGCAGGTGTGGTGGCGAACAGAGCCGCGTTTAGCGCTCCGACGGAAGCCCCTGAAAAGCCCGTTATCCTCTCGGCAATACCGGACTTTACAAGCGCCTTCCATACTCCGACTTGATAAGCGCCGCGACCTCCGCCGCCGCATAATACAAATCCGTATTCAGACATAGATCCTCCTGACTATATAGATTATTCCGAATAGCAGTACAATTTTTACGCAGGGAATTTTTGAGAGAGCCTAAGTCAGCAATGGGGAGCAGGATTATACAAAAGAATAGGTAAATATCTAAGTAGATTTACTGTATTTGGTGCAAAATTCCTCATATCCGTCACCCCAATATCATGATATTCCCACCGTCAAGTCCATATTACCCCCACACAAGTCCTTGTGTATAAGTTACCGCCTTTAGTATAATACTTTAAAGCATATTAAAGGAGGGATTTTATTGTCACTATACGAAAAAATTCGGGATTTCGAAAAAGCGCTCACAGAGCGTGAGCGTGCGGAGCGTACCGTACAAAAATACACGAGCGATCTTGAAAAGCTGGCGAAGTTCGCGGGGGATTCACCGCTTGATAAAGGACTTCTGGTGGGCTTCAAGAAGGCTATGATTAAAAAATATTCCCCATCAAGTGTAAACACCATTATTGCGGCGGTAAACAGTTTTCTTGACTTCATGGGACAAAGCGGAATGTTGAAAATACAGCGCCGCGCGTTTCTGCCCGAGGAGCGTGAACTGACCGTTGAGGAGTACAAGCGGCTTGTTGCGGCGGCGCAGCGGGGTGGGAATACTCGGCTCGCTTTAATTTTGCAGACAATATGTGCTACGGGGATACGGGTGTCCGAGCTGAGCTTCATTACCGCCGAGGCTGTACGCGCGGGTCGAGCCGTAATTTCCTGTAAGGGAAAAAGCCGTGTGGTATTCCTGCCGGAAAAGCTGCAAAAGCTTCTCAAAAAATACCTTAAAATCAACATGATATTTAGAGGGGCGGTTTTTGTGACCGCGCGGGGAAATCCGCCAGACCGCTCTAACATCTGGCGGGAGATGAAGCGGCTATGTGCGGCAGCTGGGGTAGAGGAGGGAAAAGTGTTTCCGCATAATTTGCGCCATCTTTTCGCAAGAACCTATTATTCGATAGAAAAGGATCTGTCGAGGCTCGCGGATATACTCGGTCATTCTGCCGTGAACACCACAAGAATATATACCATGGAAAGCGGAAAAGTCCACCAAAAACAAATAAATCGGCTTGGGTTAGTCCTCAATACAACATAATGTTGATTATGTTGTAAATTATCGGTGTGGGGTAGGTCTTTTCTGTTAAAATATAACTTTTTTGTAATTTTATGGTATATCAAGCCTGTGTAAAAACGCCCGCGCTTTCTGTGAAAAAATTTGAAAATAAATTTTTTTGAAAATTTTCAACAAGTTTTCTAAGTGCAGGTGGAATTTTTTTGTGTTTTTTTTGAAAAAGTGTTGACAAGCGAAAAAAGTTGTGATATAATATGTAGTGTAAAGAATTGGCAAAGTTAATTCTTGTACAACATAATCAACATTATGTTGTAAGCGCTGTTAAATTGGCGGTTATCGGGTATGCGACCCCTTGCGGGTTCATATAAAAAAGTCCGAACGTGTACGAAAAGCGAATCGGCAGATGAAACAACGCGGTACATATTCTTTTTTAATGGGCGAAAGCCAAAGATCGCGCGAATTTTCACTTTGTTGCGGCGTTTATCGGGACGCAGGGCAGAAAATCATTTTTTCAGGAGGTCTTTACTATGTTAAAGAAACTGCAATCCCTTAAAGCCAAAAAAGGCTTTACGCTGGTCGAGCTGATAGTTGTTATTGCTATCATAGCGGTTCTGGCGGCAATTCTTGTTCCCACCATGCTGGGCTATGTAACTTCTTCAAGAGTTACATCTGCAGACTCTACTGCTGCTTCCCTCAAGGATACCATAGGCAATGCTATGGTTGAAACAGATACAAAAGGCTTCAAGGTTCCACGTAGTGGTTCAATCACAGTTACACTTGGTGGTACATCTGCAGATCCGACGGTTGCTATGAAGAATAGTGATGATTCTGATGCATCCTATCCTGAGCTGATAACGGCAATAGAGGATAAAATCAAGAATGATTACAATTTTACTAAGGAATTCGCTGCTATTGTTTATATAGATGGCGGTAAGGTTGTAGGCTGCGCTTACTGTGCTGATTCTGGTGCTAATGATGATTTAACATCGATTGCCGCAACAGATTTCACTTCCGGTTCAACCAGTTTGTGGACAGACACCGATGGTATTATGGGCGATTATGTTGTCGGCACTTCTCCCAAATTGATAAAGGATACTACTACTTCTTAATCCCTGATGTCCGAACAAAAGACTTACTTAAGAAAAAAAAGGCGCAGAAAGCGCAGGCGCTTCAGCTTTCGCCGCATAGCATGGCGTATAGTCACACTCTCAAAAAGCATTTTTGAATCGCTGAAAAGCTACCCCGAAATCAGAAGATCCACTCCCGTGTCATTGTTTGACGTGCTGTCTGCGGTAAGCGCACTTGGCGTTATCGCCGCAACAATAGTGTGGGCTGTAATTTGATAACGGTTTCCCCGCTGAGAACTCGGCGGGGAAAATTTTTGTTTTTTGTGTCTTTTGTACCCAAAAATCTCTTTTTTCCCCTTGAAAATGTTTCCTTTTTATGCTATAATATAATTTAAATTATTATGCTGGTTTAGGGCGCAAGTGCGAAAAACCTGCGCAAGGGTAATTAATACGCTGAATTTAACATAAAATATTGGCAACAAATATGAAAGGACGCGATTTGAATAAGCCGACCATGCAATGCCGCAGGCTTAGTACTGCTACTTGCGGCAATTGTCCGAACTGGGGCGATATGTCAAAGTCGGCAGTATCTCGCGGTGGTGAGGGTATATGGCAAGGAAGAAGATCGCGGTGCTGTTCGGCGGCGCTTCAAGCGAACATGAGGTATCTTTGATGTCCGCCTATAATGTACTTACAAATATTCCTAAAAATAAATATAACGTTATGTGCATTGGCATAACCAAAAAAGGGCACTGGCTGTACTATCCCGGAGAGTATGAGTATATACGCACGGGTGAGTGGGAAAATAATCCCGACTGCTGCACCGCCGTTATAAGTCCCGACGCGCTTAACAAGGGAATAATTCTTATGGGTGAATCTGCTTATGTCCACAAGGTGGATGCGGTTTTCCCCGTGCTGCACGGCGCTAACGGCGAGGACGGAACTATTCAGGGACTTTGCGCTCTTGCGGGACTTCCCTGCGTCGGCAGCGACATGACGGGAAGCGCCGCCTGCATGGACAAGACCATAACCCACGCTATTCTCGATACGGCAGGTATACGCACCGCGCCTTACTGTCATATCACAAAGGACGCGCTTTCGGACATCGACGGAACGTGCGATATGATTGAAAACAAGCTGGGCGGTTATCCGTTGTTTGTCAAGCCTGCTTCTGCGGGGTCATCGGTGGGAGTTTCCCGCGCGGCAAATCGCGAGGCGCTGAAAAATGGAATTATGGTAGCGTTCGCGCACAGCGTAAAGGTGCTTATCGAAACGGAGATACGCGGCAAGGAGGTCGAGTGCGCGGTTCTTGGGAACTCACAGGGATTAAACGGTGCTGAAGGATTGATAGCGTCCATCCCCGGGCAGATAACTTCGGAATCCGGATTTTACGATTATGACGGGAAATATGGCAGCGGCAGCAATGCGGTGCTGGATATTCCCGCGAAAATCACGCCCGAAGAAACGGAGGAGCTGCGCGAGATAGCCAAAAAAGCATATCGGGCTGTGGGCTGCAACGGCATGGCGCGCGTTGATTTTTTCGTGACAGATGAGGGAATAATACTTAACGAGATAAACACGATACCCGGGTTTACGTCTATTAGTATGTATCCCAAGCTGATGGAAAATATGGGAATACCGTATGACGAGCTGCTTGACAGGCTCATAGAGCTTGCGCTGGAGCGATGCGGTGATTGACGGCGCGGAGAGCGTATGTCAGCTCCGCTCACACATGAAAATTAAAAGGGTATTGTCAATGTTCCGCCCACGCAGGAAATTTTCCGCAAGCTGCTGTGGAAGTACATTTTTGCACAGCGAAAAATGCGCTTTTACAGCAGAATAGCGCAAACGCCGCAAGGCAGCGTTTGCAGGGGTGCGGAAAATTTCAAATCAAAATAAGGAGTTTTAAAGCATGGTAAATATTACGTTCAACCTAAAGCAGACCACCGAAGCGGGTACGGACAGCTCCGAGCTGTTTACAAAAGGAGAGTTCCGCGAGCATGGAGGCAGCTATTTTATAGATTACGATGAGAGCGAAGCCACGGGCTACGGGGGCAGCCATGTGCAGCTTAAAATTGACAACGGACTTATGACCATGACGCGCACCGGTGCGGTGTTTTCAAGCCTTATTTTTGAAAATGGAAAGCGGCATTATTGCCAGTATGGCACGGAATACGGGGACTGTATGATAGGTATCTCCACCACGGATATGAAAAACAAGCTCGACGAGAACGGCGGAGAGATATATGTTAAGTACACTATTGATGTAAACGCGGGGCTTATGGCTACCAACGAGATAACCGTCAGTGTAAAGATGTGAGCGGCGGCAAGTCAGCCGCTTAAGGCAATTACGGCGGAGAGCCGCACAAAAATCAAGAGATAAAAAGTACTGAAAGCAGACGTTAGCTGAACGTCCATGCATGAATTTTACGCAAGCCGATATGAAAGCGCAGCAATGTGAAACGGAGCTTTCTATCGAGGCTGACGGGACTCGTTGAAGACGGGTGTAGTGGTGCGGAAGATTCTTTTCAGATAAGGAGACAGAAAAATGTATAACGCGGTCAATGAAGCAAAAAATCAGGTCAGTGAAGTAATTATGGAGGCGCTTGGGCGGCTCACAGGCTCGGGGAAAATACCCGCAGAGCCGCTGCCGCCGTTTCAGGTAACAATCCCTGCGGATTCCTCCCATGGAGATTTTTCGGCAAATGTTGCGTTGGTGTCCGCAAAGACGCTTAAAAGCAATCCGAGGGCTGTCGCGCAGATGATAGCGGAGGCGGCTGAGCTTGCGGGTACGGCGTTTGACAAGGTGGAAGTAGCAGGACCGGGATTTCTCAATTTCTTTGTGGGAAATGTCTGGTTTGCGGACGTGGTAAGAAACGCGGTGAAGCTTGGCAGGGACTACGGCAAGACCGACCTTGGCAAGGGTAAGCGAATGTTGGTGGAGTTTGTATCGGCTAACCCCACAGGTCCCATGCATATAGGAAACGCGAGGGGCGGCGCTATCGGAGACTGCTTGTCATCGCTGCTGGCAGAAGCGGGCTATGAGGTCAGCCGCGAGTTTTATATAAACGATGCGGGAAATCAGGTTGAAAAGTTCGGGAAGTCGCTGTCGCTGCGGTATATGCAGGTGTGCGGCGAGGCGGGGCAGCGCGTTGCCGCGGAAAACAAGGACATAGACAGCTTTACAAAGGCGATTTACGGCGAGGACGGAAATTCTCCCGAGTTCCCCATGCCTGAGGACGTGTACTTAGGACAGGATATCATCGAGCACGCAAAGAATTACTTTGATTTAAACGGGGACAAGCTTGCGGCGGTATCCGAGGAGGAACGCAGGAAGGCTCTCACGGAGTACGCTTTGCCGCTTAACATAGAGCGTCTTGAGCAGGATCTGCTGAAATACCGTATCAAATACGACAATTGGTTCAAGGAAAGCAGCCTGCACCAAAGCGGCGCAGTTGCTGAGGTTATTGAGAAGCTCAAAGCGGGCGGTCATACCTATGAGCAGGACGGCGCGCTGTGGCTGAGAGCCACCGATTTCGGCGGAGACAAGGATTTCGTGCTGGTGCGCTCCAACGGATTCCCTACTTATATAGTACCCGATATCGCATATCACTATAATAAGCTGATAACACGAGGCTATGACAAGGCGATAAACGTGCTTGGCGCGGATCATCACGGCTATGTGCAGCGAATGAGAATATGCCTGTCAGCAATGGGAATAGATGACAGCAGGCTGGACGTGGTAATAATGCAGATGGTAATGCTTGTTCGCGGCGGCGAGGCAGTAAAGCTGTCAAAGCGCTCTGGCAAGGCTATAACGCTTACCACGCTGCTTGATGAAGTACCGCTTGATGCGGCAAGATTTTTCTTCAATCTGCGCAATTCCGACACGCATCTTGAGTTTGACCTTGATTTAGCCGTCGAGGAGAGCAGCAAGAATCCCGTTTATTATGTGCAGTACGCACACGCGCGTATTTGCCGTGTTATTGAAAAAATGTCTGAGGACGGAGCGGTGTATGGCGGCGGTGAGGTATCCTACACCGAGCCTGCGGAGTTTGCCTTGGTGCGCAAGATAGCGGAAATGCCAGAGATGATAAACGACGCGGCAAAAGAGTATAATCCATCCGCGCTGACGAGATACGCCTTTGAGCTGGCGCAGAGCTACCACAAATTCTACGACAGCTGCTCAATAAAGGACGCAGAGCAGCCCGTTAAGCTGTCGCGGCTGGCGCTTTGCGAGGCAGCGAGAACGGTTCTGCGCAACGTTCTGGCGCTGCTTAAGGTGGATGCTCCCGAAAAAATGTAGACAGGAAGATCGGATATAATAGGCTGGGGGAAAGAAATGGGTAAGAGGTGACGGAAGACGGAGCCTTACTTTATCACAGCGCACGCCCTCTTGCCTTTTAACGGTGTAAATGAATGTATAAAGTTGAAAAGAAATATTACCTTAAAGCATTTTTGTTAGCGCTGATAATGGGCATGGTGCTTCTGCTTCCGTTTGTGGCGATTGACGGAGGGTATTTTATATTCTACGGTGACTACAATGCTCAGCAGATACCATTTTACAAAACCTGTATCAACGCGGTTCAGAACGGCAGCTTTGGCTGGAACTGGCAGACTGATCTCGGAGTCAATTTTATAGGCTCGTACAGCTTCTATACGCTGGGCAGCCCCTTTTTCTGGCTGGCGGCAATGTTCCCCGTTGATATATCGCAATATCTTATGGCGCCGCTAATGGCGCTCAAGCTTGCACTTTCGTCGCTTTTTGCCTTTATTTATATCAGGCGATTTGTGAAAAAGCCGCAGACCGCTCTTATCGGCGGGCTGCTTTATGCTTTTTCGGGATATTCGATGTACAACATCTTCTTCAATCACTTCCACGAAGCGATAGTGTTTTTCCCGCTGCTGCTTATTGGACTGGAAGAGGCAGTAGTGAACAGACGGCGCGGTCTTTTTGCACTGACGGTGGCGCTTAACGCTTTTGTAAATTACTTTTTCTTTATCGGTGAATGTATTTTTCTGGTGTTTTATTTCGCGGTAAGAATGATGATGGACAGAAGCTTCCGCCTGAAGCTTATTGATTTTTTGTGCCTTGCCTTTGAGAGCGTAGCGGGTGTTATGCTGGCGGGAATGCTGTTCGTACCATCAATATTTCAAGTGCTGGACGTTCCGCGCTCCACTTCCATGCTTGC
The DNA here is from genome assembly GCA_910577365.1 of uncultured Oscillospiraceae bacterium. Lineage (GTDB taxonomy): Bacteria > Bacillota > Clostridia > Oscillospirales > Ruminococcaceae > CAG-115. The sequence continues at coordinate 9,062 of CAJTMU010000027.1, forward strand.
TGGCTGGAACTTTCTGTTTTATGGCAGCGTTCAGCGATACGGTCTTATACTGGAATCCATGTTCTTTCCGCCAGAAGTCGCAGCGCGTACCAACATGTTCACCGAGGCTAACGCAAAATGGTCAAGCGTGGCGCTGTATCTGCCTCTGTTTTCAATGGTGGGCGTAATCGCGTTTATGAAGGGCGCAAAAGGTCACTGGGCGAGGGCGCTGCTGGGTATATGTCTGCTTATGGCGTTTGTTCCGGGACTTAACGCGTCGTTTGTGCTGTTCAACAGCAGCTTCTACACGCGCTGGTTCTATATGCCGGAGCTTATCTGCTGCTTTGCTACGGTCTATGCGCTGGAGCACGGGGAGTTTGACTTTAAGCTCGGATTCAGATCATGCGCGGGAGTAGTGGCGGTAATGTCGCTGCTGGTAATGCTCGCCCCCTTTAAAATTACCGAAAAAATAAAAACCGAGGACGGCATTGAGGAAGAAGTAACCGATATCGTTCCCCATGTTTTCGGGGACTTCAAATACGCAGTGTTTGTTTCGATAGGACTTGCCGTGGGATTTCTGGTAATATTGTATTTAGTTCTAAGGCAGCGGGAGAAGCTGCGCGCGGAAGCCTTCACACGCAGACTTACGGCGATAACAATATTTTGCTGTATGATGTTGGGGTATTATTTCGTGGGCTACGGCAGGATACTCGGTCCCTATATCCGCGACTATAATAACACTGTTTCGGCGGACATACGAATAAACGACGCCGATTTTCACCGTATTGAGGGAGTCGGTGAAATGAACAACGTAAACATGCTTTGGAATATGAGCTCTTTAAAAAGCTTTACAAGCATTATTCCCAGTTCCACCTTTGATCTGTATGAAATGCTGGACATAGAGCGCTCGGTAAATTCCGCTCCCGAGGAGGATCGCTACGCGCTGCGCGCGCTTACACGGGTAAAATATATCATGATCCCTGAGGACAAGGAGAATCGCGACAGCCTGTTGGAAAAATTGGCGATTTATGAATATATGGACACCATGAGCGGTTATGAAATATACTCAACGGAGTATGCACTACCTATGGGATTTGCGTATGACGAATATGTCACGGAGGATAACAGCGGCAGCAGCGGTGCCGTGGACAAATTGATGGTAAGGGCAGTGATACTGTCCGATGAACAGGCGGAAAAGTATTCGGATATCCTCTCACCGCTTAGCGAGGAACAGATAAAGATAACTACTCTGGAGCGCTTTAAGGAAGACGCGGCGCGGCGCATAGAGCAGGGCGTTTCACGCTTCAGTGTTGACAACAGTGGATTTTCGGCAATAAGCAATTTTGAAACGGATAAGCTGGTTATGTTCAGTGTTCCGTTTGACAGCGGCTGGAGCGCGGTTATAGACGGAGCGGCTGCTGATATAGAAAAGGTGAACGGCGGATTTATGGCGGTGAAAGTGCCCGCAGGGTATCACGAGGTTGTGTTTGCTTACAGAACACCTGGTCTTGCGATGGGAATTATTTTCACCATTGCGGGAGCGGTGCTGATAGCGGCGTATATTGTGTATTTCGTGCGATTCAGCCGTCACAAACCACGTCCCTACGCACACTTGTATTTTCAGGACCAAGTGGAGGGCGTGAAGGCTCACGACACTTATATAACACAGCTTACAAGGCAAATTAAAGACTGTGTCGAAAAAACCGTTGTGCGGGAGAATGACGAGAATAAGGAACTAACTTGGCCAGAGGTGGAAAAGGATTTTATGGATACCGGTCGTTATGATTTCAGCAAACTGACTCCTAAGCAACGTGCCTCACATATAACTGAGGAGGACGAAGCGTTCAACGTGCTTAAAGAGCTTGACGAGAAGAAAGACGACAAGTGGTAATCGGCTAAAGCCGCGTGTTGATTCCGGCACAAAGGAGCGTTCAGAACCGCAGGACAAAATGCCCAAGCAGAAATTTCCTTCGTAGATGTCGGGTAATAGCGGTTAGTAGTCGGTTGGCACGCAATAATCGAGGAGCAAGGGGCGTTAAAAGGGTGGTAACATAACGCCCATGCATGAATTTTTCGCAAGCCGGCAGCAAAGCTCCGTTTTTCGCTTTGCGGAAGACAGTGTTTTGCTGCCAAGGCCATTTGCAGTTATCAACAAATCCGAAAATGAAGCGGTGCGGAAAATTCTTTTAAATTAAGGAGAAAAATATGCATCTTGATGAAAAGACGCTTTCGAGCGAGCAAAAGTTTGACGGGAAGATAGTGAAGCTGTATGTGGATTCCGTAGAGCTGGAGGATGGCAAAAAAAGCTTCCGCGAGGTTATAAAACACCCGGGTGGAGTGTGTGTGCTGCCGCTCGACGAGGAGGAAAACGTGCTGTTTGTAAAGCAGTTCAGATATCCTCACCAAAAGGTTCTGCTGGAAATTCCCGCAGGAAAGCTGGAGTACGGAGAGAATCATGCGGAGTGCGGCTTGAGGGAGCTTAAGGAGGAAACTGGCTGCACCTGCGACAGATACGAATATCTGGGAAGCCTTATTCCTACTCCTGCGTATTGCGGAGAGGTAATTCATATGTATTTGGCGCGCGGTCTGCATTACGGAGAGCAGAAGCTGGATTCCGGTGAATTTCTGGATATAGAAAAAATACCGCTGAACAGAGCGGTAGAAATGATTATGAATAATGAGATAGAAGATTCCAAAACGCAGATTGCCGTATTGAAAACGCGGCTGAAGCTGGATTCGGAGCGGACGGATTAAGCCGCTCCGAGCCATTATTGAACATATTCGCGGTAAGCGTCGAGAATTTGTTCCTCGATTTTCTCGCGGACGTTCGCCGAAATAGGGTGGATTATATCGCGGAAAATACCGCTGTCCTCGCGGCGGCTTGGCATTGCAACAAACATTCGCTCGTCGCCCTGCACCAGCTTGATGTCGTGGATAGCGATGGCATTGTCGATAGTGATGGACACTACGGCGCGAAGCCTGCCTTCGTGCATTGTCTTTCTGATTTTGATATCGCTGATTTCCATAGTTTTCCTCCAGTTAAGCGTTGCGCTTGATGTTATTTGCAAAAGTTATTGTGGGAATTTTAAGGCGGAATATTCATAAAAACAGGCAAAAAAGCATATAATTTTTGCGGCGGAGCATAAGCGGACAGCCGAATGCCGAATTGGCAGAGATTTCTGGAGCGCCGCAGGCTCGTATTCAAGTAAAACCGTTAAAGAATCACCAAAAATATACATATGCGTTCTGCTTGCGCGTTAATTTCAAAAGGCGGAAATTTGGGAAATAAACCGTTTCCTGCCGCAGACGCGCGGGGCAGGGCATGAACAGCTTTGTGCGGCATTGCGGATATTCTCATAGCTTTTTGACGGAGCATTTGCATATCCCGCAGGAATTTTGAAATTTTTTAATAAGGAGCTGCTTATCTTGGAGAATTTTCTTAAAGGAAAAAAGCACGTGCATTTTATAGGTATAGGCGGCAGCGGAATGTACCCGCTGGCGCAGATACTGCATACACAGGGGTATTATCTTACGGGTTCGGACAATAACGAAACCACTACGCTTGAGGCGGTAAGAAGCATGGGTATCCCTGTAATGGTTGGTCAGCGCGCCGAAAATATCAAGGGCGCGGATCTGATAGTGTATTCCGCTGCCATCATGGAGGATAATCCCGAGCTGGTCGCTGCGCGCGAGGCGAAAAAAAACGGCGTGATCCTCAGGGAAAGAAGCGACTTGCTGGGGCTTGTAACATCGCAGTATAAAAGTAATTTCTGTGTTTCGGGCACTCACGGAAAGACCACCGTTACCTCAATGCTCACCATGATACTGCTTGCGGCAGGCATCGACGCTTCCGCAGTTATAGGAGGCAAGCTGAGAGCCATCGGCGGCAGCGGGCGCGCAGGCAACAGCGACTATATGGTGTGCGAGGCGTGCGAATTTAAGGATACGTTTCTGAAACTGTTCCCGAGGTATTCCATAGTTCTCAATATTGACAGAGATCATATGGATTATTTTAAAAATATGGAGAACCTCAAGCGCTCTTTCCGCTGGTTTTGTGAACATACGAGCGACACCGTAGTTGCGAACGGCGACGATGAGAATGTCCGTGAGGTTATGAGCGCCTGCGTTTTTAAGGATAAATTTGTCACTTTCGGAAAAAGCGCCGACAACGATTTTTACCCTGAGGATATCCGTCTGATTTCGGATTTCAGACGGGAGTTTTCTCTTATGCATAAGGGAAGCGAGTTGTGCAGAATAGGCATAAACGTCCCGGGGCTGCATAACGTTTACAACGCGGTGGCTGCCTGCGCGGCGGCTTATTCGGCGGGTATTCCCGTTTCGGCAATGCGCGAGGGACTGGAGCAGTTTGGCGGAGCAATGCGCCGGTTTGAGCGCAGGGCGGAAATTAACGGCATAACCATTGTTGATGACTACGGGCACCATCCCGCGGAGATAGCCGCCACATTGAAAACGGCAAAGGAAATGAGCTTCAAGAGAGTGTGGGTAATACATCAGCCATTCACATATTCGCGTACATCAATGCTTCTTGATGAGTTTGCAGAGGCACTGTCCATAGCGGACAGGGTAGTGCTAACCGAGATAATGGGCAGCCGCGAAAAAAATACCTATAATATATATTCAAAGGATCTGGCGGAGAAAATAGACGGCTGCGTGTGGTTTCCCACGTTTGAGGAGGTCGCGCGGTACGCGGCGGAAAATCTTGCGGCGGGCGACTTGGTGATAACTACGGGTTGTGGGGACGTTTACAAGGTCGCGGATATGTTGATTGAAATATTGAACGGAGCGGAAAAATGAGCGGTATTCATGAAAAAATAAGGGATTTTATATATTCACACAAAGGGGAAATTGTGAAAGATCTTGCGGAGCTTGTGGCGATTCCAAGCTGTAAGGAAAACCCTGAAGACAAAGCGCCTTTTGGAGCAAATACCAAAAAGGCGCTTTGTAAAATGAAGGACATATGCGACGAAATGGGCTTTGTAACTACCGTATATGGGAATGCCGTACTTTGCGCGGACTATGGCGAAGAACCTGAATTGGGTATTCTGGCTCATCTGGACGTTGTTCCCGTGTCTGCTGAAAATCGCGGCAACTGGTTGACAGACCCTTTCAAGCTTACCGAAAAGGACGGCGTACTATACGGTCGGGGCGCTATTGATGACAAGGGACCCGCTGTGGCAGCGCTGTGGGCGCTGAACTGCGTCAAGGAGCTGGGAATACCGCTGAAAAAAGGTGTCCGGCTGATATTCGGCACGGACGAGGAAAACGGCTCGGAGGACTTGGAGATATACAAAAAGTATGACAAGTTCCCGCCGAAAGTGTTCACTCCCGATGGCAGCTTTCCTGTTATAAATATTGAAAAGGGAATGCTGCGCATGCACTTTGATGGAGAATTTAAAAGCAGCAAGGTGGTCATGTTAGAGGGTGGAAGCGTCCCCAACGCCGTGCCGAATCATGCGCAGGCAAGGCTGTTCTCGGAGCCTCTTGACGATGTCAAGCGCAAGTGCGGAGGAGTTACGGGAGTGGAATTCCTTGTTGATGAAAAAAACGGTCTTGTTGAGATAGAGTGCCGCGGCAAATCGGCGCACGCGTCTACTCCCGAAGCTGGAGCGAACGCGCTTACGGCGCTAATATCGCTGCTTAACCGCGTGATGGACGAGCCTGTTTTGCGGGGATTGGGCAGGCTGTTTCCGTTCGGGGAAACAGACGGCACGGCTCTCGGGTTAAAATGCGCGGACGAAAGCGGCGCGCTGACCTGCGTATTAAGCAGAATAATAACGGAGCAGGGTAAAATAAACGGCGTTGTGGATATTCGTTTTCCCACCTGTACAAATCTGGAATTTGTCAAAAGTAGGCTGACTTCTGAACTGGAGGAAATCGGCTTAAAGTGCAGGGTGCTTATCGGTGAGGAACCGCATGTGGTTTCTAAGGAGAGCGAGTTCGTTCAGTCACTCCTGTCGGTTTATGAGCGGGTAGAGGGTGAAAAAGGGCGCTGCATAGCCATCGGCGGCGGTACCTATGTTCATAATATTGAGGGAGGTGTGGCTTTCGGCGCGGAGCGCGGCGATACGGATTATCATATGCACGGTGACAACGAGTTTATTACAATTGAGGAGCTTCTGAATGATGCTGTTCTATTTGCGGAAGTCATTGCCGAGGTGTCTGGGTAGTAATTATTACTGTTTCTTTGTTTAACAATTTATATTATATAAAATTGGAGCGGCATTTTATGGAGAATGCCGCTTTAAATTATTTTACAATTTTGAATTTACTTAAAACACGTCCAAGCCATATATTGAAGTCAGCAACAATAATGTAGAACATAAAATTAACGCCAATTCTATCAATTTGCAGAATTGGCGTTCTTTTGCTTTAACCCCTTTAATTTTAAATAATCTTAAAAGTTTTGGCAGGAGTCCCGCAGACGTTCTGTCGTTACAATACGAACCGATATAAAAAATTTACTCATTTTTATGATTTGCACGGCTTGCGGTGAAAGCTTTAATTTTTACTATAAATAAATAAGAAACCGCGTCTATGCAGGACGATAAGACATGCAGTCCATCTTTTAATCAGCAAGAGCCGCCTTTATAGCTTTCATAAGCTCGTCATAAGTCTCAAACGCGGGAAGTTCGGGGTTGTCCTTCTTAATCTGCTCGGTGCTTTTGAACAGGAAGCCCGCCTTGCTCGCCTTTATCATGCCGAGGTCATTGTAGCTGTCACCGCTGGCAATGGTGTCATAGCCGATGGACTGAAGTGCTTTAACAGTGGTAAGCTTGGAGTTTTCGATCCTCATCTTGAAGCCCGTTATTTCTCCGCTTGAAGCTACTTCAAGGGAATTGCAGAAAATGGTCGGCATACCCAGCTTTTTCATAAGAGGTCCGGCAAACTGCGCAAAGGTATCGCTGATAATAATTACTTGGCACAATCCGCGCAGCTCGTCGAGAAATTCTTTTGCGCCCGGCATGGGATCTATCTTCGCGATGGTGTCTTGTATCTCCCTTAGCCCCAGACCGTGCTCCTTAAGAATACCAAGCCGCCAGTTCATCAGCTTGTTATAGTCAGGCTCGTCGCGCGTGGTGCGTTTAAGCTCGGGGATACCGCTCGCCTCCGCGAAAGCTATCCATATCTCCGGCACAAGTACGCCCTCTAAATCAAGGCAGGTAATATACATAATTATGTCCTCCGTGTGAAATTTATGAAAATCGGTATGACCGACTCATATATTATATCATTTTTACATTGTTTTGTCAACGCTTTTCATAAATGAAATCAGCCGCCAAATTGCTTGTTTGTTGCTTAATATCTTCATTCCGCCCCGCGGAAATAAAGTCCCCTGGTCAGTTTTCCGCTTGGCTTGCGGTTGTTTTTATACATATCCAAAACTGCTCCCACATCAGTTTCGTCGGTGAACTTAAGCACCGCGAAGTCAAAGGCGGAAAGGGTCTGCGGTCGGTCGCTCAGGATAAGCGTATCGGGATTAAGCAGCTCCACACTGTTGCCGTCGCAGAGTACAGGCATTTTGTTGCCTTTGCGGTCGGTAATATATTCACCGCACGGCGAGGACGCTCTGCTGATACCGTCGCCGCCCTTGCCGCAGGGAGCACCGTCGGCTATCGGGCATCTTCTCATGACCATGAGCGGAAGTCTGCCATATGCCAGAATACCGCGCGGTATATTGCCGTGTATCTGCGACAATCGATCCGCCGTTCCTTCAAGCGACAGTATTACGTCCGAAAATCCGAATTTTTCGCAGACCCCGACTGAAAGACTGTTCAGCAGGTTCATGCGGTATCCTCCGAGTACTTCAAACTTGTGCTCCCTTAAAAGACGCGCATGCCCAAGCGTTTGAGCCATGCCCTTTGTAAATCCCGCTCGCATAAGTTCCGCCAGACGCTCCCCGGCACGCTTCTCACAGTCGGCGAGGAAAAATGGCGGAATGACCGCAATTCTGTCCTTATCAGGAGTATTATCGTTCAGAATATTCATAGGTGCGTAAATCATCTCAAAATCAAGCGCCAGTGCTTGCTTTAACTGCTCCTTGCTGTACACCTCGGCACGGTAAGTCGTTTTTTCGGGTACAGGGCGCTTTGCAGGAAAAACGGGTGAGTATATGTTTATACGATAAACAGGTGTGTTTTTTCGTTCTACTTCCGCCGAAAGCTTTTCGCAAAGATCTCGCCTGACAGCGTTCAGCGCTGCTGCGGGAACATACAGTCCATCGTTGACTTGGGCAGTTATATTTCCCGCTTTAAATTGTGTTCCGCCCAGCTTTGACATGCGCCCGCATACGCTTTCGGCGGTAGTGGGAGCATTCTGAGCAGTTTGCGGTGGTTCTCCCTCGACAGTTACTTTAATATCTCCGCAGCTTGCCGAAGCGGTGACAGCTTCGGATGTTACAGCAGTATAAATATCCACATGTAATCTTGGCAGTTCGTCCTTATACAGCGCTTTTATACCGTTTAAAGCTTTCGCTGAGCTATCTACATCATCTTTGCCGCGCGTGCCCTGCATATTCCGCATTTCGCCGCTGAAATAACCCTCGGTCAGCCCGCCGCGCGAGAAAATATTCCTTAGCTGCTCTTCGTCAAAAGTTGCGCCCCTAAGCGATTTGAAGCAGGCGTTCACTGCGCAGGCAACATATTCGGGTCGTTTCATTCTGCCCTCTATTTTATAAGAGGATATTCCCATCTTTTCAAATTCCGTCAGATGGGTAATAAGAGAGCTGTCCTTTAGGGATATCACATTATGATTGCTTCCGTGGGTGAAATCAAGGCGGCAGGGCTGGGCACAAAGCCCGCGGTTTCCACTTCGGCCTCCAAAAATGCTGCTCATATAGCATTGCCCGCTTATGCATACGCAAAGCGCGCCATGTACAAATATTTCCGTTTCTATTGGCGAGCCTTGAGCGATGTTTTTTATCTGCTCCGCTGACAGCTCACGCCCCAGCACCACCCTTGAATAGCCCAGTTCAGCTGCCGCTTTGGCACCCTCTGCGCTGTTCAGAGTCATCTGCGTTGAGGCATGGCGCGGAAGCTGCGGGCATATTTTTTCCGCCAGAGCAGCCGCTCCGAGGTCCTGCATGATTATCCCGTCAGCACCGCATCTTGCCGCCGTTTCAATACATTCCGCAAGCTCCGTAAGTTCATTGTCATACACCAGCGTATTCAGCGCAGCGTAAAGCTTTACGCCTCTTTTATGACATTCCCCGCAAGCCGCCATAAGCTCATCGTCAGAAAAATTTTCGGCGTTTTTACGCGCCGAAAATTTCTTCATTCCCACATAAACAGCGTCTGCACCGCTGTTAAGCGCCGCCGCAAGGCTTTCGAATCCCCCGCATGGGGCTAAAATCTCCTTCATAAAGTAAGCTGACCGTCCTCTAAAATCTCGCTTATCTGCTTTTCAAGCGATGAGTTTGTTTTTTGCAGTGTAAGTATCTCTCCCGAAAGACTGTCCACCTGCTTTCTGAGATAGCTGATGGTGTTTTCATTTTCCCGTGCCGCTTCGCTGCCCGATTTCAGCGCCGCGTTTTCGTTTTCCATCTGCGAGTATCTCACTAAAAGCTCGTCGTACTTTTTGAAGTTTTCCTCCAGCCGCTTGTTTTCCTCCTTAAGCTCCGTCAGTGCGCTTTCCATCAGCTCCGACTGAGCCGCTGCGGTCTTTGCCGCTCCCTCAGATATCGCGAGCCTTTCTGAAAGCTCTGCCGCCTTTTTCGCGTCAGCCCTCAGTTCCTCGTTTTCTTTTTCTAATTCCTTAACTTTCACGTCTTTATTTTTCAACTCGGCTATTTGATTTAAAAGCTCTTCGTTGCGCGTTTTAATCTCTTCAAGCTGCTTTTTCGCTTCGCCTGCGGAGCTTTTTTCACTCTCCGCCTTTTTTACCGCGCTTTCGGCTTCTTTTATCCTCTTGGAAAGCTGTTCGTTCTCTTCTTTCATAGCGGTGACCTGAACAGCCTGCGTCTTAAGCTCGTCTATCTGCCGCTCCAGCTCGGCAGCTCTGTTCTGCTGTTTGTCAAGCATATCGGCACTGTCCTTAAGCGCTGCCGCAAGTCGCGCATTTTTCTCTTCCAGCTCTCCCGACAGTTTTAGTGAAATCTCCAGATCGTTCTTTGCAGATTCACCTTCCGCTGCCTTAGCCTCCGTGACTTTTAGAGTGCTGGCAAGCTGCTGAAGCTTGTCCTCTAATTTTTCATACTTCTTTTTAAGCTCCGCAAGCTCGGCGCTCTCCTTTTTCAGCTCCGAGTGCTCCGCCGCTGCCGCTTTGGCAGCCGCCTCGCCCTTTTCCAGTTCTGCAACGCGCCCTTGTGTCAGTGCAAGCTTTGCCTTGTACTCCGATATCTCACCGGCATAGTTGAGAGCCGTAAGTACTGCGGCGTCCGCCTTTTCCCTGAAATCGTCGGTGCTGCAAAAATCCTTTATACATTTTTCGACCGCTGCGGCGTCCTCCATAAGCTGTCTTATATTGTCTGTTATAAGACGATAGCTTTTTCCGCAGATCGCGACCGTTATTTTTTCGTTTAGCATTTTAAGCATTCCTTTCAACGGTATTAAACATTCAAAGGCGTTTTCACCAAAAACAATATCCCTATTTTATATTATATAATACTTTTCATTTCTTTTCAAGTCCTTTTTTAAAATAAATTGTTATTGCGGGAGCATCCGAGCTTAGGATCTGTTTCGGATTATGATAAATTACGCTAAAAAATGTTGAAATGCTGTTAAGATATGTTGACTTGGAGCAGATTTATTAAAAGGAATTTCCAGAACCGCATCGACTTGCAGAAAAAGTTATAACAACGCAATGTTGACGCAGGATATTTTTCGCGATAGCCTGAATGCACAACACGCAGCGAAGCGAAGTGCTGCGCATTCAGGCGGGTCGCGGAAAATTTCAAATTTAAATAAATAAGCATAGTTCAACACTTTTATATACAGTCTGTGCAGCGATTTGCAGAGCAAGTCGCTGGTGGCTCTTCGAAAAAGCTCTGTCCGCTTTGCGGGCTGCGCTTTCGCAGAGGACTTCAGGTAATTAGTGCGTGGGCGTTCAGTTGATATTTGCTTTCAGCGCCTTTTACTGCTCAACTTATGCGTGGTTCTCGTCTTTGATTTAAGATTTTCGGGTATGTAATTTTTGTCAGCTTATCCGCTTCAGAAGTTGTTTGCAAATTTTAGGTACATAATTAATCGAGCACAGTAAGATATGGCTTTATGAATGCTGCCATGAATTGAAAAGATTTTTCTTTCTAACAGCGTATGAAATCCCGCTGTAAAACAAATCATAGTAATATTGCCCAAATAGGCGCCTTAAATATTATATTACTTTGTAAAAAATTTTACTAAAAAACGCTTGACTTTTTGCCCAAAACGTGATAAATTATATTTAGCACTCAAAGACACAGAGTGCTAAACAATAACAACAAAGAGTTCCCGACAAAAAGCGCTTGATCAGAAAAAGGATGATTGACCATAGATACGATGGACATGAGAGCGAATAAAATACTCGCGGCGATAGTCGATGAGTATATAAAAACAGGCGAGCCTGTCGGATCGAAGGCGTTGGCGCTGAGAGAGGATATTACCGTATCCTCCGCCACCATACGCAATACAATGGCTGCTCTTGAGCAGGCGGGATATCTCAGCCACCCGCATACGTCCGCAGGGCGCGTACCTACCTTTACGGGTTTTCGCTACTACATTGAAAACCTTATGAATCCCGAGCCGATAGACGCTGAGGAGATAACCGCGATAAACAGGCTGCTGGGCGGAGGAGAGGCTACCGACGAGGCTATAATAGAAAGTGCTTCCACTGCTCTTGCCGAAATAACCAAATGCGCGACTTTCTCCACCAACCACGTTTCAAAATTCTCTGTGATATCCAAGGTCGATGTTATCCCGACGGGAAAGCGGCTGTATGTGCTTCTGCTTATCGCTTCCAACGGTACGATAAAAAACAAGGTCTGCCGAATGGAGTTTGACCTTACCAACGAGCAGATGTCTGACTTCACCGAATTTTTAAACGAGCATTTGCGCGGTGTAAATCTCGAAACCATGTCCGAGGAATATATCGAGCAGCTTGCGGGAGCGCTCGGCGGGTATATGCTTTCTCTCGCTCCGCTGCTTCACGCGGTGTACGAGCTTTCCGAGGAAATGATGAGGGACAGTGTGGACGTAAAGGGAGAGGCTAATCTGCTTGCGAGCGGAGAAATACCGATGACTGACGTGCTGAGGTTCATGGAGCAGAAAAGCGAGATTTCCGCCATGCTGGACGATGCCCTTTCGGGGATAAGCGTACGCTTCGGCGCGGAGAGCGACAGCTTTGCGATATCAAACTCGACGCTTCTCAGCGCGAGCTATTACAAAGACGGAAGACCCGCGGGGACGATAGGCATTATCGGACCAATGCGGCTGGATTACCGCAAGGTTATCCCATATATTGAGTATCTGAGCGATAAGGTTACCCGCCTGCTGTCGGAAGAAAGCGCGGATAAGCTGATTCAGACGGAAAGAGAGGAAAATGATGACGATGAATGACGAGGAGCTTGAGCAGCTTTCCGAGCTTGAGGAGCTTTCAGAAGCGGAAGCAGCTGAGGAAACCAAGGAAAGCGGCGATTCCGAAGAAGCAGCCGAGACTGAGGTTGAGGAAAGCCCTGAGGAAAAGCACGCCGTTGAGGCAGCGGTGCTGAAGGATCAGCTTCTGAGGACAATGGCGGAATACGACAATTTCCGGAAGCGGACGGTAAGGGAAAAGGAGGCGCTCAGGGCGGACATTATCACAAATGTGACCTCGGATTTCCTGCCGGTTATGGATAATCTTCTGCGGGCGCTGGAAGCCCCCTGCACCGACGAGAATTATAAAAACGGCGTGCAGATGATTTTTGACAGCTTTATGGCTACTCTCGGCAAGCTGGGTGTTGAGGAGATAGAAAGTGACGGCGCGGTGTTCGATCCCTCTCTGCATCAGGCTGTGCAGCGTGTGGAGGACGACAGCCTTGAAAGCGGGACGGTTGCAAAAACGTTTGCCAAGGGCTACAAGATAAACGATAAGGTAATAAGATTTGCCATGGTGGCAGTTGTTAATTGACAGTTATGCTATCGGCTGTGCCGATAAGTTTGAAATTTTTAGGAGGAAATTATTATGGCTAAGATCATTGGTATCGATTTGGGTACGACCAACAGCTGCGTATCCGTTATAGAGGGCGGCGAGCCTGTTGTTATCACAAACTCCGAGGGTTCGAGAACGACGCCCTCCGTTGTGGCATTCACAAAGGACGGTGAGCGTCTTGTGGGTCAGCTTGCCAAGAACCAAGCTGTTCAGAACCCCGAAAGGACCGTTATATCCATTAAGCGCCATATGGGCAGCGATTACAAGGTAGATATCGACGGCAAGAAGTACACTCCGCAGGAGATTTCCGCGATGATTCTCCAGAAGCTCAAGGCGGACGCTGAGGCGTATCTCGGCGAAAAGGTTTCCGACGCGGTAATCACCGTTCCCGCGTACTTTACCGACTCCCAGCGTCAGGCTACCAAGGACGCTGGACAAATCGCGGGTCTTAACGTACACAGAATAATTAATGAGCCTACGGCGGCTGCGCTTGCTTACGGCGTTGACAAGGAAGAAGATCAGAACGTCGTTGTATACGACTTGGGCGGCGGCACGTTCGACGTTTCGGTAATCAATATCGGCGACGGCGTTCAGCAGGTTCTCGCGACCGCGGGTAACAATCATCTCGGCGGCGACGACTTTGACCAGAGAATTATCGACTTTTTGCGTGAGGAGTTTAAAAAGTCGGACGGAATTGACCTCATAAACGACAAGTTCGCCATGCAGAGACTTAAGGACGAGGCGGAGAAGACCAAGATCGCTCTGTCCAATTCCACCACTGTAAACGTGAATATACCGTATATTACTGCTGACGCTAACGGACCTAAGCATCTTAATGTCACTCTTTCAAGAGCAAAGTTTAACGACCTCACATCCGACTTGGTAGAGGCTACCATGGGACCGCTGAAGCAGGCTATTTCCGACAGCGGACTGTCCAACAGCGAGATACACAAAATACTGCTTGTCGGCGGTTCAACAAGAATACCCGCCGTTCAGGACGCGGTTAAGAGCTTTATCGGAAAAGACCCGTTCAAGGGTATTAACCCTGATGAGTGCGTGGCGGTAGGTGCATCTATTCAGGGCGGTGTATTGAACAAGGAAGTAAGCGGCATAGTTCTGCTTGACGTTGCTCCTTTGTCACTCGGTATTGAAACCGCAGGCGGCGTTTGCACCAGAATGATTGAGCGCAACACAACCATTCCCTGCAAGCACTCCCAGATATTCTCCACCTACTCGGATAATCAGCCCAGCGTTGATATTAACGTGCTTCAGGGCGAGCGTGAGTTCGCGAAGGACAACAAGTCCATCGGTACGTTCCGTCTGGACGGAATCGCTCCCGCCCCCAGAGGTATCCCGCAGATAGAGGTTACCTTTGATATCGACGCGAACGGTATTGTGAACGTAACCGCAAAGGATCTGGGCACAGGCAAGGAGCAGCATATCTCCATTACAGCTTCCACCAACATGAGCAAGGACGATATTGACAAGGCAGTAAAGGAAGCGGAGGCATTTGCAGCGGAGGACAAGAAGCGCAAGGAGGAAGTTGACGCGCGCAACGAGGCTGATTCTATGGTATACCAGATAGAGAAGTCTATGAAAGATTTCGGCGATAAGGTGACCGACGAGGACAAATCCAAGGTAGAGCCTAAGCTGGAAGCGCTTAAAGAGGCTCTCAAGGGCACCGATATCGAGGCTATAAAGAAGGCTAAGGAAGAGCTTCAGAACGCTTTCTATGAAGTAGCCGGCAAAATTTATCAGGCTAACGGAGGAAATCCCGAGGATATGGCAGCGGCTGCGCAGGCAGCTCAGGATTCCAAGGATGATAACGACGACGGTGCGGTTGACGTCGAGTTTACAGAAAAATAATCTACTGAAGGTGATGCGTCGCATAAAATAAGTGCGGCGCAATTGCCAATTAACAATATATAATGGTTGGTTGACATTTATCGGATACCTGTCGGCAAAAAAACAGTATAACTGTCAGCTGCAACTGCCAATTGAGATGGAGTGTTTATGGACAAAAGACAAATGAGTGCAGCGCTTGAGTCACTGTCCGTGTGGCTTAGCAATAAGGAGCGCCTTGGCGCAGTACCTGCGGCAATAGAGTGCGCAGGTGAGTTTGACTTTGACGGGCTGCGTTATTACATTTTCAAATTTCAAAGAGCTTTGGAGAGCGAGTGGCTGATAGGTATCAGCGGAGGATATAAAGAAGGTTCTCTCACCAATTGCGGGCATGTGTTCAGCGAAATGGATCCTTATGTTGAGAGAACAGCGCGTGAAGCCGGTGTTATGATGGCGCAGTTTATACGTGACTTTATGCGTGAGAAAAATATTGAGGAGAAGGAGCGCCGGGAAAGAGTAAACCGATTGTTCAGCGGAAACTGTGAATATGTCAGCAAAACCTCTCTTGATGTTGAATCTATCGCAATGCAGTTTGTAAAATCGGAAACGCGCTCTCACATAACAGTGGGAACTGTTGACATTCCTTCCGGAAAGGTTGTGGTGTCCGATCCGCTTTGCTATCTTGCTATGGGAATATGCTGTCCCGTACTTAAGGAAAGTATCCCCGCGGGAAGCTATCCCGCAGAGGTGGCTGTGGTAAGGAATAAGGACGTCGGAATACGAATGTGTACCGCGCGCCTTAAGGTAAAACCGACTCCTGCCGTTTACTATTCCAATGCCGAATCGGTGGAGAGCAACTCTGTAATGCTAAAGGGTTGGGTAATGAGCGGATTTCCCGTTGAAACAGGAGTGATGTCTTTCTGCGATGCAGAGGGCGCAAAGGAGTATAAGGCTTTTTCTGACAAATGGCAGTCTGAGAATCCCGAAAAGAATAACTACGACGATTATTTTGCGCGTTTTTTCGCAGAGAGCGCAGCAAGGTATCCCGAGTATCAGCGTGAACGCGGCGATTTTATCGAGTGGAAAAATCCCGATGGCGGCAAGCGCATGGTGATGATCTCATCCGGTTTCGGCGACGGATTTTATCAGTGTTATTGGGGGTATGACGAGTTTGGAGATATATGCGAGCTTGTTGTGCCTATGATAGATTCCAAACTGTTGGAATAACTGATATCAGGAGGCGGTTATGTGGCGCTGCCCCCTTGTATGGTCAGGTTTGTGGGGCGCTGTTACGCAAAACTTAACTCGAAAGGAGCGGTGCTTCCGTACGGAAGCATGATTGAAATATGGATAAAAGAGATTATTACGAGGTGCTGGGACTGCAAAAGGGCGCTTCCGATGATGAGATAAAAAAGGCTTATAGGAAGCTTGCCAAACAGTATCACCCCGACCTTAACCCCGATAACCCAGAGGCGGAGGCTAAGTTTAAGGAGATAAATGAAGCTAATCAGGTGCTTTCCGACCCCGACAAGCGCAAAAAGTATGACCAGTTCGGTCATGCGGGTGTTGATTCGAGCTATGGCGGCGGAGCAGGCGGCTTCGGAGGATTCGGGGGATTCAGCGGCGGCTTTGACGGTGTTGACCTCAGCGACATTTTCGGAGATATTTTTGGCGGCGGTTTCGGGGGAGGGCGTTCAAGCACCAATGCCAATGCGCCGCGGCGCGGTTCTGATATCGCGGTTCATCTTGATATCGGGTTTATGGAGGCGTGCAAGGGCGTGTCCCATGACATAAATGTCACACGCGTTGAAAACTGTGAGGAGTGCGGCGGCAGCGGCGCTAAAAAAGGTACGACAGCCAAAACGTGCCCCGACTGCAACGGTTCGGGAAGAATCAATGTTCAGCAGCGCACCATGTTCGGCTCTATGATGAGCCAGCGCGTCTGCACCAAGTGCGGCGGGCGCGGAAAGATTGTGGAAACTCCCTGCCCGAAGTGCAGCGGAAAGGGAAATGTTAATGCGAAAAAGACAATAACAGTTAACGTTCCCGCAGGTATCGACAACGATTTGACGCTTAATGTCCGCGGACAGGGCAACGTGGGCGCTAACGGCGGTCCCCGCGGCGACCTTAAGGTAAGAATATCGGTACGCCCCGACAAGATTTTTGAACGAGAAGGCAACGATATCTGGATAGATTTTCCGATTACTTATTCTCAGGCGGCGCTGGGCGCTGAAATAGAAGTTCCGACAATTGATGGTAAGGTCAGCTACACAGTTCCTGCAGGAACGCAGCCGGGCACGGTATTCCGTCTTCGCGGCAAGGGAGTGCAGAAGCTCCAGCGTGCTGAAGGCGACAGAGGCGACCAGAAAGTGCGCATAAGCGTGGAAGTTCCAAAAAATCTCTCCAAAAAGCAAAAAGACGCTCTTCTTGCTTTTGAGGAAACGCTTGAGGAGAAAAATTACGAGAAGCGCAGCAGCTTTTTTGACAAGATAAAGGAAATGTTCGGCAGAGAATGATTGTGAATTTTCGAGCTGCTTGTCTTGCTTTATTAAATGCAAAAATATTGTTTTTTATGAATAATACGCTAAAAATGAAACTAATAATTTCAAAAAATTCATTAGTGGCAGTGAGGTTTGTAAAAAATCACAATAAAAATCCTGAAACAAGAAAACTGTTTGTGGAAAAAATGCATAGACAAATGGGCGAAAATAGGCTATAATAATAACTGTAAAGAAACAACGGCGTTTCGGGTGCAGGGATACCTGCGTTCGTCGCCGTTTTTGTTTTGTAATAATTTTAACGGAGGAAAAGGGACATGGCAGAGAAATTTAATGTTGTAGAGGAATTCGGCATTGACGTATTCAATGAGGAAACGATGAAGCAGCGTCTTCCCAAGAACGTATTCAAGGCGCTCAAAAAGACGATAGCGGAGGGAAAGGAGCTGGACAGCAGCATTGCCGATGTGGTTGCAAGCGCGATGAAGGACTGGGCGATAGAAAAGGGCGCAACGCACTATACCCACTGGTTTCAGCCGATGACGGGCATTACCGCTGAAAAGCACGACAGCTTTATTTCCCCGATGGGCGACGGCACGGTAATCATGGAATTTTCGGGCAAGGAGCTTATCAAGGGCGAGCCGGACGCTTCCAGTTTCCCCTCAGGCGGACTGAGAGCCACATTTGAGGCGCGCGGCTACACCGCATGGGACCCTACCTCCTACGCTTTTGTTAAAGAAGGCTCGCTTTATATACCCACCGCGTTCTATTCCTATTCGGGCGAGGCGCTGGACAAAAAGACCCCGCTGCTGCGCTCAATGGACGTAGTATCGGCACAGGCACTGAGGATATTGAGATTATTCGGCAACGAGACTACAAAGCGCGTTGTGGCAACGGTCGGCGCGGAGCAGGAGTATTTTCTGGTTGACCGCGACACCTATAACAAGCGCAAGGATCTTATTTTCACTGGAAGAACACTTTTCGGCGCTCCCGCTCCCAAGGGACAGGAGCTTGAGGACCATTATTTCGGCTCTATCAAGGCGCGTGTCGCGGATTATATGAGAGATCTTGACGAGCATATGTGGAAGCTGGGCATATCCTCCAAGACAAAGCATAACGAGGTGGCTCCCGCTCAGCATGAGAACGCTCCCATATTCGCTCCCGCCAATCTTGCGACAGACCAGAACCAGCTCACCATGGAGCTTATGAAGAAGTTGGCGCTGGAGCACAACATGGTGTGCCTGCTTCATGAAAAGCCCTTTGCGGGCATTAACGGCTCAGGCAAGCATGATAACTGGTCGCTGTCCACAGATGACGGTCAGAACCTGCTCGATCCCGGCAAATCCCCGGAGGAAAACGCACAGTTCCTCACATTCCTTGCGGCGATAATCAAGGCGGTTGATGAGTACGCGGACCTGCTGCGTCTATCTGTCGCTTCTCCCGGAAACGACCACAGACTTGGAGCGAACGAAGCTCCCCCCGCTATTATCTCCATTTTCCTCGGCGAGGAGCTTGAAGCGGTTGTTGAAGCTCTTGTGGAGGGCAAAAACTACACCTCCGCGGGCGGCACAATGTTCAATGTCGGCGTATCCTCGCTTCCCG
>CAJTMU010000028.1 GCA_910577365.1 uncultured Oscillospiraceae bacterium
CTGATAAACTGGCTGCAACAGTTACATCCTTCATCTTTTGCCTGCATATTACCACAATCCTGCAACCGCTCCACATGAACGTCTGTAACACGCAAGAATATCCTCGCTGCCTCTTTCGGCATATGTACTGAGGGGTTCCATTGGCAATGTGGTATTTTATTATCTGCCTTGTAGTAATACTGCTCCTCGCCATAATTCAAAGAACCTTTGCACCACGTCTCCCTCACATAGAGAATATCGCCGACTTGATACGGTGAACCTGCTTTTACATAATCATCTGGTAAATAAAATCCGCCCTTATCGTCACAAATCTTGCAAATGCCGTTTACGACCTCGCTTGTGCATTCACATGGATTATTTTTTACAATCCGCCTTGTAACCGTCTTTCTGCTGTCCTGAATCGCCCTCACCATATCAGTGTTGAACAGTATCGGTTTTGCTCTTTCGAGCAGTTCACTTCTTTTCATAGGCTTCCTCCAATCTTCTTTCCATGATCCCGCAGTAATCAGGATTAAGCTCGATCCCGATAAAATTCCGTCCATGTCTGTTCGCCACAACTCCCGTCGTACCACTTCCAGCAAAGGGGTCAAGAACCGTTCCGCCTGTGGGACAACCCGCCAGTATGCAGGGCTCTATCAGCTTTTCGGGGAAAGTGGCGAAATGCGCCTCCTTGCAGCCTTTTGTTGAAACTATCCACACATCGCGCTTGTTCCTAAGCCCCGTGACGTTTTCGGTGTTTCCATGGCTTGTTCTGGCCATATCCGCCGAATTTTCATAAGTCCGATTATTCGTATACACACCGCCGCGAAACGTCCTTGAATTACCTTTCCGGCGCCGCGAGTTCGGCGTGAGAGTTCCTCTACTCCCTGCAGGCAGTGAGTTGTCAAAACCCATCGCTGGCTCTCTTATCGCTTCATAATCAAAATAATATTTCTCGGATTTGCTAAGCAGAAATATATACTCATGGGACTTGGTACATCGGTCTTTCACACTCTCAGGCATACAATTAGGCTTGTACCAGATGATGTCCTGCCGAAGATACCAGCCGTCGTTACGGAGCGCCAGAGCAAGCTCCCAGGGTATTCCCATTAAGTCTTTACGCTTAAATTCCAAGTGCCTTGCAGACGGCAATATACCTCCGAATTTAATGTTTTCCTCCCGTGATATGGAATTACCATTGCAGGGAGTTCCGTCCGCGTTCCTGCCCTTTCCGCTGCCTGCGTAGCTGTCGCCCATATTAAGCCACAGAGTGCCGTTATATTTCAGAACGCGGCGTACCTCGCGGAATATCTCCACCAACTTGTCTATGTATTCCGCGGGCGTTTCCTCCAGTCCGATCTGCTGGTCAACTCCGTAATCCCTCAGCCCGTAATATGGCGGTGAGGTCACGCAGCAGTCAACGCTTTTTTCGGTGAGAGAACGCAGAGCTTTCAGCGCGTCAGATAAGATTACTTTATATGTCATCTCTATTCTCCCTATCCGCCGCTTTTTTAGGGTTCTTATGCCATCTGGGGTCATCGCCTACCCACCAACGCATGACATCCTCTCCTGTACGCCAACCGACGTGACTTCCCAGATCGCGCTTGGTTAGGTTGATTAACATTCTGTCAAACGCTCTCACATAGTTCAAACGGTACCGAGGATAAACTTCAAAATCATGTTTCATTCCTTTGCCGCCTTGCATAGGACAGCCAATACAGCCAATACGTCGGTGTCCGCATTGATAAAGCGGATTACTTTCACAACCGTAATGCCGAAGAAACTCCCACACTTCCGAATCCGTCCAATCTACAATTGGATTTATCATTGATGAGGTCGTTCTGTAACAGCGTTCCACAACGCGCCGCGCTTCGTCGTTATCATCATTCATTACAAGCCCATTTTGTCTGTTGACAAAATAATCCGCGCCGATCTCTTCCGCTATTTTTTGAGTGCCCACAGGCTTTCCGATAATCTTTACACGCCCTGCGCTTTCGGCTCGATTTCTGCTTTCAGCCCAACGAACGCCGGTTATTTTAACTCTCCCCTTGCCACCGCGCTCTTTCAGTTCCTCACAGCAATAACGCGCTATTCTCGTTGGCGGCATTCCCTTTTCGGGTATAAGCTTCCACATGGATTTTTCAGGCTTACTTATAATAACATTTGGAATTGAGCGAACGTAATACACCGTTTCGGGCGCGTCAACCGTTGTAAGATTATGTACAATATCATGCTTTATACCCGCAAGCGCCGCCAGAATACGTATAACGTCGCTGTCCTTGCCACCGCTGTAACACAGATAATACGGTTCGGTCTGCGGCTCAAACAATTTCAGTGTTTCAATTGCCCGAGCTTCCTTTCCCGATAGATTGCTCACTTGACAATCACTCTCCTTTGTGATATAATGTACTTGTAAATATTTTTGTTTGCCGTGTCGGGTCAGTCCGCACGGCTTTTTTCTGTGTCTGCTCGGCGGTTCCAGGCTTCGGCGGCGTCCTGCTTTGTTTCACCGTTGAACTCGACCTCGTGTCCACTGTTCGCGCCACACTTTTTGCACTCTCCGCCTACCCCGAACGGGCTATGCCACAGCTTTATTTCGGTGTTCCCGCAGAACGGGCATGGTTTCAGCTTAATCTCGCTCATTTTCATCACCGCCTTTCCTCGGAACGTCCCCCGAAACTGGTATTGAAGCCAATGCCACAGCCAATCCCACCGCGCACTTTACGGTGTGCCGGACCGTCCACACGTCATGAAACTCGGAGTGTCCTACCGCGCCAAAACAAATTATAATGCCCAGAGCAATAAGCGCTACCGCTATGAGCTGACGCTTTGCGGGATTATCGTCAGCGTCGCTTTCCTCCGCGTGTTCAACTCCGTTTATTTCCTCAATTGCCTTAATTGAATAACCGCATAAGCTCTTTGTGCTTGTGTTGTCGTATATCATTTCAGTCTGCCTTTCTGCAATTTCGAGGGCTTATTCCTCGTCATCTTCATCAAATTCCTCATCGTCGTAATCCTCGTCATCATCTTCCGCCTGCGGCGCGTACAGCTCGCTTGTGCCGTTTCGCAGAGCAGTCTCCTCGTCTGACTCCTCATACCCAAGCACTTTAAGAAACTCGTAGATCCTGTCGAGACTTGCATTACTTGAATAGCAGCCGTTCCAGTCGTTGTAGCGGTTATTTTGGGAATCGCCCCAATAGGAATACGCAATATAGAGCAGCGACAGTTCCGGAGTGCGCTCTACGGTCTCTTTCACCTCGGAAAATTTCGCCGTTTCGGCTGCTTCGACATTCAGAAGCTGATTGCATAATCCCTGTCGAAATCCTGCGTAATACCCCGCCGCGTAAGCTCTCTCACCGAGCAGAACGGCTATTTCCTTAATGTGCTTTTTTGCCGTCGCGTTGGAGATGTTTTTCAGGAACTCTACCCGCAGCTCATAGGCTCTTTCGCCCGCTTCCTTTAACGCCGTGGTGCGTCGCTCTCGCTCCTCTCTTGCTTTTGCGCGCTCGATCTCCTGCGGATCTGATTCGGCTTTATCTGCGCTCTTGAAAAGCGTGATAGTGCCATAGCTTACGAAAAAGTATACCTCGTCATGCGACTCAACTGCCGCGAGGAATTTGTCAATTTCTTCGTCCTTGTCCGGGTCTCCACAGCACACTATCCTGTCATAAGAACCGTTCCATCTGTCCGCGCTTGCAATCTCATTGAGCCCGTTTTCCTCGGCAAGCTTGTGCCATTCCTTTTCGTGAGCCTTTCTCTCCTGCTCGGTCAGCGCGTTTTTTATCCTGTAATCGAAATTATTTGTTCCGACATCGTCCAGCAGCTTGTTTCGGAGCTTGATATCCTCGATCTGGTTAAGTCGGTCAAGGTCGGCAAGAGATACCTGTCGTTCCGACGCTTTTTTGAGCTTGTCGCTGTCGAGCTCCAGCAGCTTAACACGGCGCCGGACTGTGCTTTGTGAAAAGCCCGTTTTGTCCGCGATAGCCGATATATCCTCCCCGAGGTCGAGCATAAGCTGAAATCCCTGCGCCTGCTCGTATACTGTCAGGTCGGAGCGCTGAATGTTCTCCACAAGCATTGTAGCGACCTGCTCCTGTTCGGTCATTTCTGCGATAACGCAGGGCAGCTCTTCCAGACCCGCTATATCGGCTGCTTCGAGCCGTCTGTTGCCTATAACCACGTAATATGCGTCCTCATTGTCGATAGGAACGACGGTGAGGTTCTGCATTATGCCGTTCTGCTTAATGCTCTCGGTAAGCTCTGTAAGGTCTCCGAGATCCTTTCGGGGATTGTTCGGGTGGTGAAACAGCTTCCCGATCTCTATGTATGTCAAAACATTCTTGTTCATGGTTTGTCCTCTCTCCCCTTTAGGGGAATTTAATTCCTGCCGATAAGAACGATCTCCGTTCTCGGCTGCTCCGAATAGAATTTCCGCACCCGCGCGTCGACTATGCACTTGTCATCGTCATAGGCTAAGCCGTTCAGAGCGTCGGCTACAAGTTTCCCGATGTTGTCCCAGTCGGGCTTCACGGTCGGACGTATCAAGCCATCTATCATCTTTGCCCGCGCCGCCTTTGACACGCTTTTCGGTATCTTCATGTAGGCGTTTATCTTCATCTCGACGTATGTGCCCTTTGAAAATCGGGTGTTACCGCACTGCTTTCTGTACTCCAGAGCTATTTGCTGCTCGTGCAGTCTGGTTTTCTCAGGCGTGTATGTTGTGTTCGTGCAGCGGTTGTGCCGCGGGCGCTGTTTGCCGAAGGGCTCACCCAGAACAGTGAAGCATACTATGTCCGTTCCGCTCATCGCTTGCCCTCCCGTATTTGTCGGATCAGTTCTTGTGTATCGGCGCATTCGGACGGAGTGTCGGGGGGGTGTTCATGGATTTGCCGCATTATTTCCTCCGCGTCAAAGCTGCTCGGCGCGGTTTTCTTTTTGGGCTGCTTCGACTGTTCCTCCTTGTAGCGCTCCACCACCCAATTCAGGATAGCGCGGTAATCGCTGTTGTACTTCTTGTCGTTAGCGCCTTTGTAGTTATCCAGAATCTCAACGCACCTTTTAGCGCCCTGTTCTCCGAGTTTCGCAACGAGCGAGGAATATTCCTCGTTGGTCATGCTGACAAACTCTCCGAACTGCTTCTTTTCGGGCTTTGGCTTATGGATGGCAGTCACCTTTCCGCTGGGAGACGGTAGATATTTTTCGGTACCGTCCTCGTGCGCGGGTATGTCTGTACTTCTGTTCTTCTGATCTTCTGTATTTCTGTATTTAATAAAGTAAGACTGTTGATTGTCTGTTGCTGGACTGTTGCCAGCCTGTTGTTCGTCTGTTGATTGCCTGTTGTTTGTGTGTTGCCCGTCTGTTGTTGGACTGCTGCTTCGACTGTTGATTTCAAAATCACAATCGTAGTCAATCAGCGTTATTATGCTGAATTTCGAGGTGTTCTTGACTGTTATTTTGCCTGTTGATTTCAGACGATTAAGAACTGTTCTCGTTTGCTGAATGGTAAGTCCGCTTTGCGCTGCTATTTTGGGAATTGTTGCCGCTGCTTGTCCGCGCTTTAAAATCACGTTCTGATAACCCGTGTCCTGCCAGACAGCCCCCATCAGCAAGCGGATATAAACAGCCAATGTATTGTTATCATGATACCATGCCCATTCCGGCAAACTGTTTGACAGTTTCACAAAGCCCATTTTCATCGACTCCTCTCCGTCTTATTGTCGCACATTCCCGACTGCAAATTACTGAACGTTTTCAGAAAGGATAGTCGTCGTCATCGGATATGGGCGGCGGTTCAAGAGCGGAAGGCGCGTTCTGCCCGTTGGTCGCAGGCGGCGCGGTTGAGGCTGCCGCGCCGTCCTTTTTCGGTTCTCCCGTAAAATGCAGGCGCTCGGCGATTATCTCATACCAAGTAGCGGGGTTTCCGTTTTTATCAGTATACTGCCTTGTCTGCATTTCGCCCTCAACCAGTATCATTCTGCCTTTTCCGAAATAGCGCGTTACAAACTCCGCGCTTGCTCTCCATGCCACTACATTGAAAAAGTCTGTTTTTTTCTCCTCGTCCTTTTTCTGATAACGCCTGTCCACCGCAATACGAAAGCTACACACGCTGACTCCGTTCGGTGTCGTTTTAAGCTCAAGCTCGTGAGCTATCCTGCCCATCATAATGACTTTGTTCATATCTGCGTCTCTCCTAATGAATATATACCTCTGCGCCCGTAACGCGCTGTACAGCCTGTCTGAACCGCTGCTCGTCGCTGTTGTTGTCCGATAAGTGAACCAGATGGATTTCTTTCAGCCGTGACAAGTCGTTTGCTTTGAGGAAGTCTAATAGCCTCTCTAAGCTGAAATGGTTTCTCGCTATACGCGCGGCAAGCTCCGGCGCTATTATGCCCCTGCTTACGCTGTTGCGCAGTTCATGCTCCCCATGGTTGCACTCCACAATAAAGTATTGAATGCCGCTGAATTTACACTTGACATACGCCGTATCGACGAAATATACGGTTTTTTCATGTGTGAGCCTGCTGTATATCAGGTAACCCAGCGGCTCGGCTGCGTCATGTTTCACGCCAAAGCCCATAATCACAAATGAACCGACTATGAACTCTTTCGTCGCTGTTACGGCTTTGTATCGGTGTCCCTCTGCGTTGAGGGCTTGCAGAGTTCCCTCACTCGCGTAAACATCGATCCCGCGCTTTACAAGGTCTTTACAAGCCTTGCTGTGGTCTTGGTGTTCGTGTGTAACAAGGCAGGCTGAAACGCGGGAGAGCGTAAAACCGCTTCCGCGCTCCAGTTCCTTAATTGATATTCCCGCGTCCAGCAGGAGCGCGGTAACGCCGTCGCTTATCAGTGTGGCGTTGCCGCTGCTCCCCGACGCAATTACTTTAATTATCATCAGAAGTCCGGAGCCTCATATGCCGAGGGCGCGGTTTCTCCAGTCTGCAATTCCTGCGGAATTGCTTCGGCTTCGGGGATAGTGGTCATAGGCTGCTCTATCGGCGCTTCGGGAAGCTCCTGCGGAAGTGTCCGCGGAATATCAATCGGCGTTGTATTAGCGTTATCGGCTGCCTCCGCGTCGATTTCCGCCTGCGCGTATTCGACTTCACGCTCCGCAAAATGCTGATAATCGTCGTCGAGCTTTGCTGGGTCGATCGGAATATGCTTCTTGCTGTAAACCTCGCGGACTATCGTTTTCCGTACCATTTCGTCAGACCACCCGTCCGCGTCCTTTGTGACCTTTTTGCCGTTTTCCCAGGTCGTGACCTGTTTACCCGTCATTTTCGTTCCCCAGAACTCGGTGCTGCCTTTTTGCGCTCTCTTTTTGATGTCGTCTAAACTCATTATGACAAGTTCGTTTTCCGCGGGATTCTCGTATTCGATATACCCGAAGCCGCCGACGATTTCACCTCTGGCAAACGGATCCGTGATCTCGAAATCGTAAGTATCACAAGAATTTGTCCTGCTTTTTTTGTATGGTTTGAAAGTATCCGTACTGTAAACCACCTCAATGGTAACGGCTTTCGGCGGTTTGAGAGCGTACTTTGTCGCTTTGTACTGCTTTCCCGCGTACCCTGTCATGAACGTAATGTCATAGCAGCCTTTCTTCTTGTTTGCGTAAGGGATAGGATAAAGGTGCGCTTCTTCCTGCATATCAAGTCCCATTCTCGCGGCGTGAACCGCGTCCAGTGCGAGATCGCGCATATTAACGTGCTCCCAGTCATAAGGTATGGTATTGTCATACCGGTGGTCGCTGTTATTCTCATTCCTCGCTATCCTCTTGACTTCCGCGTCTTTCAGCACCCTGTCAATGATTATGAAGTACCCCTGCATGAGCCTTTTCTGCTTATCGTTAAGCTGGATAGGCGCGGCTGTTGATAATCCGAATTCGCTGATTACAAGGTTTGTGAACCGCTGCGAGGGGGTCGCTATAAGAGTGTTCTGCACGTTTGCAGTCTGCTTGCTTTCGGTCTGATTTTCCATAATAAACTCCTTTCAGTTTACAGCGTTTCAAGCCGTAGTTCCTTGTCGCTTTCGGACACCACAAGCCTTATGAGCTGTCCGTTTATCGGGATAATGTGCGTAACGCTCTCGGCGTTGTCAACGAATATCGGGAGCTCGATACCGTAATGCTCGCCGAGTACACCGATGATCTCAACACCCGCGTTCAGTCTGGCGGCTTTATTCGCGTCCGCAAAGGGTATGAACGCGCCGCTTTCGGTCGGAACAAGAACATCGCAGATATCGTCAATACCGTCGTTGGTGATATTCTGCTTGAACAACCGGAAACGAACCGACCTGAACTTTTCGTTGATCTTCTCATTCAGCAGTGCGGACTTCACCCTTGTAAACTTCTCGCAGAGATAAAGCGCGTGTTCCGCTTCATCGTAAGCCGCTCCGAGCTTCTTTTCCTCCGCTTCAAGCTCCGCTATGCGGCTGCGCTGTGTCTTTTCGGTCTCAATGGCGGATTTCTTGGCGGTAAGCTCGCTTTCCGCTGCTCGATAGCCCGCTATCTCCCCGTCTATGGCGCTTGTATCGGGGGCTGATGTACTTTCCGACTCCCTGACCGCGGCGATCTTCGCGGTGATATCCTTGTACTCCGCTGTCTGCTCAAATGGCGGCAAAGCGGTATTCTGCAGTTCCTTTTTCGCTTCATCGAGCTTGCTTCTAAGCTCCGTGACAATGCGCTCATTGCCCTCAATCATAGTTTCACAGTCTGCTGTTTCCCGCTGCGCGTCAGCCAACATCTCTTTGGAGGCTTCGGATTTTCCGCGCTCAACAAGCGCGTTCATCTGTTCCGTAAGCTCCGTGAGATGGTTGCTTTTACGCTCGTTGAACGCCTCGCGCAGTTCGTTCACCCTGTCGGTCGGCAGGACTTGTCCGCACTTGTCGCATACCGTGGCGCTCTCGTCGAATTGCTCCGCTTGAATCTGTGCGTACTCCTCCTGCATTCTGCGGTGGGCTGTCAGTATCTCCCCGCGCTTGGCTTCAATATCCGATATGTACCGTTTCTTTTGGGCAAGCAGGAGCTTGTTTACCTCCAGATCATTCTCCGCTTTAGCCAATTCATTTCTTACGTCGTATATTTTTGCGTGAGAAGCGGCGCTGACCTCATTCTGCTTTTCAATATATCTGCCCTTTGCTTCCGCCAGAGCGGTGTTCAGTTCGGATATCTGCTCCCTTATCTGCGCCGATTGGTCGCTGCCCGATAGCAGTACCGCGCGTTCCTTTTCCGCTTCCCAGATATTCCGACGAACTTCGGCGAGCTGCTTATCAATATCGGCTTCGGAAAGCCCCGCGGTGTTCGGTATTGCCTTTGTTGCCTCGTCTATGCGGGCGGGGAGAAGTTCCAGTTCGCGATTGATCTCCGCTTTCTGTGCCTTGACGATCTTTTTAAAACCGTCAAACGGCTGCTTTCCGAGTATTGACGGGAGCTCCGAAAGCTCGGTATCACTCTCCATTATCGCAATATCCGACACATTACCGCATATTTCAAGCAACAGTCCGCGCCGTTTCTCCCAGTGGAGCTGTTCGGGGAAATAATACGGCATTGTCAGCAGCTTTACGACCTCCTCATTCGGGAAAATGCCCTGCCAGTACTGCTGATACTCTTTCTCCTTTTTCGGAACACCGTCTATCCAGTAGTCGGTAGTATGCCCCGACAAAACCGATTCCGCGCGTCCCCTTGTCTTTTTATAGACCTCGTGGTATACGCGCCTGAATGTCACTATCTCACCGTCGATCTCAATATCACATTCAACGCTGTGACCAATATTGTGGGTGTATCCCTCGGAAGTGATGGTTTTTGGAGAAAAGTTTGCCCTCTCCTCCGACGATCTACCGAACAGCAGCCAGGTGAACGCGTCAAATACCGTAGTCTTTCCCGTGCCGTTCGCGCCGTAGATGTTGGCGTTTTTTCCGCCGAAATCAAGCTCGATATGCCCTATTCCCTTGAAATTGTCAAGGGTCATTTTCAGTAGCTTCATTGTGTTGCCTCGCTTTCGGTTCTGCCCTGCTCTTTGGCTTTGGGATTATTCCCGGGGCTTGTCCTGTCTGTTTCCGCGATTATCTCATTCAATAGTGCCTCGCGCTCCTCGCTTGTGAGAGTTGCTGCGTCAACATATCCGCTCATTTTTACACTTCCTTTCTCGCAATGGACTTTATCGCGTTGAAACGAGCGGGTGAAAGCGTCATGACCTTATAACCTATACTCTCCAGCTCGGTGGAGCGGTCGTAGCTCTTTACGTCCTGCGCATAGCGTGTGACCGCGTTTCCCAAACCGTACAGCGACAATTCGCCGCCCTCGATAAGATGTCCGAGGATCCCGTCCTGCTCATACTGCTGAATACCTACCTCTTTGGATACAAGCTCGACCACCTTTGGTACCGTGGCGGCTTCTATACGCGCCTCGCCCGCGCTGCGCATTTTATCCACAACGCCCGCGAAAACGGCTTCGTTCATCGCCGTTGATACCGCGTCCTGCAATCTCATCATCAGAGCCTTGTCCTCGGCTTCAATGGTCTCGTCGCGAAGCACCGTGTATTCCACGTCGATCTCATTAACACGCCCGACGTGCTGTTTGCGGTAGCGGTTCGCGCTCGTGTCCTGCGCTATCATTCCGTTGGTGCAGACAAGACGGTAAATAAGCGGCGCGACGACCACACAGCCAAGCCCTACCTCGGAATTGCTTATAAGTATACCCGACTGTACTATATCGCCTTTCTTGACCTCCGTGGTCAGTCTGGGGTTCACGACTTTAAGGTACATTCTGTCCTCCGTGACCTCGCAGGATTTGACCGCCGCGCCGTCCATCTGCCCTATAAGCGGCAATACCGTTTCCGCCACCTGCGCATTGTCAATGCGACGGTATCTGTCCGACAAAAACGCGCGGATACTGCCGTCAAGCGTCCGTACCATTCTGTTGTCTGGACCGCTGCTTCTGCGGTCGATGTTCAGCCAGTGGTTGACGTTCGCCGCAAGCATATCGGGGTACCCGCGGAGCTTCTCGTAATATTTTGCGGGTATCCCGCAGTACTCTCCAAGCTGACGGTGCGCGTTCTCATTGATGTGGAAGCTGTCCACTCCCTCGATCTTCAGCTCGTTCGCGGAAATACCCGAAGTCATCATGATCTCGCTCGTCGGTACAAGGAAATCCCTCTTTGCGTTGTTCTGGCGGTTTATCTCGATAGCCAGCTCCTGCAATGTTCTGCCTTGCTTCATTTTGGTATGCTCCTTTGTGTTTATTTCACCGGTGTGGGATAGCGTCGATTATGGCTCGGCGCTTCAAGAGCCGTTTTTTTACTTCCGCTGTTTCGGCGACGTGCTTATCCGGCTTGCGTATCTTCCCGTCTTTTGAGTTCCGCTGCGACAAGCTCAGGCATAACATTAGCCGCTATACGCGCCAATATCCGCTCAACGTCCTCAGGGGTCTTGTCCTCGCAGTAATCCGTTGCGATTATAACGCGCGTGTTCCCTATGTAGAAGTCTCTTGCAACATTTTTAGGCTCCGGGGGTTTACCTATCGCCATATACAACACCTCCTTAACAAGTTCATATACCCCAATATATGAGCGCTCGGTTTGTACAGTTTCCGCTTAAGTACCGATATGCGGAGGAATGTTCAGCGCTTCGGTCATAGCTTTAATGACCTCGTCGGAGCCCCTCGCGCCGCACATTACCGAGCGTATCGTAGACTCCGAAACGCCTATCGCTTTTGCCAGATCCCTGTATTTCCATCTGCGCTTTTCGAGCTGCTTTTTTACCTCGCCCTTAAATTCGAGAAAGTCCTGCATTCTTACACCTCCTTATACTCTATTTGTAAATGATGTACTTTTGTTTGTTCGCCTCGTTGTCCTCGTGCGGATATTCGGCGGTATATTGTAAAAAAATGTGTAAAACCTTGTTGACAAAACAGGTAAAAAGTTGTAGAATAATAGTAAGTATATCCCACACTGTTTTGACCTTTACAAAACGGCTATTTTTGGTGCTGTCTTGTGTTCGTTGGTCTACATTTTTGTTTACAAGTATATTATATTACAGATTTCTGTAAAAGTCAACCCGTTTATTCAGATTTCTGTAATTTTGTGCAAGGTGTTAAATTTAGGAGGATAATATGTGTGAATTGTACACAATGATAGACAAGAGATGTAAGGAAAGAGGAACAAATGTCACGCAGATGTGTAACTCCTTGAATCTAACACGAAGTATGTTATCAGAATTAAAAGCGGAAAGGACAAAATCGCTTACTTCTGATGTTTTGACTAAGATTGCCAATCACCTTGAATGTTCGGTTGACTATTTACTCGGCAGAACGGATAACCCCATGTCTCATCTAACACAAGCGGGCAGTACCGTAAACAATGCCCCCATAAGTGGCAATTTCAACAGTATAGGCAATTCGGGCAGTATTAGCGTTAGCACAACCGAGCATGCGCTTGATGAAAATGAAAAGGCTCTGCTTGAATACTATAAGGAGTTAAGCCCATTAGATAAGGCTCAGTTACTTATAGATGTGGCCAAAATGTCAAAAAAAGAAAAGGATACATAATCGGAGGTTATTAAGATGAAATTTGTTGGACGTCTCGGTTTTTTATACGATGGAGAGATTGAATTTGGTGATGGAGTAGTTAAAATAAAAAAAGGCAAGAAAGATGTGGGTAGAACAATCTCTCCGTCAGCCATTATTTCAGTTGATTTAATAAAGCCTTCTTTTCTAAATAATGCTGGGTGTATCCATATACAAGTTATAGGTACAAGCACACACAGTTTTGTTGATACTGCTTTTAATTATACAACAAATATGAATGCCATTTGTTTTGAAAAGAAGCAACTTGATGAAGCTCTGAAATTTAAAGAAGAGTTAGATAAATTCCTTGCAGAGGCAAAAACCGTACCCATTCCGCAACCAGTTGAAAATAATATGTATGACGAGCTAAAACAATTAAAACAGCTTCTTGACGAAGGAATTATTACCCAAGAGGATTTTGATAAGAAGAAAGCACTGATTTTAGGGATATAATAATAATAAAATTTGCTTATTATTACAAAGGGAACCGCTTTTGTTATGAAATTTATCGGATATAATGGAGAAATTGAGTTTACGGATTATTTTATAAGGATTAGGAAGAGCGAGAAATCGGCTTCAAGAATATTTTATCCATTAGTTATAGATACCATTACTTTGGTTAAACCAACATTAACGAAAGTTGGATACATCTATGTTCGTACTGGCAGAGGAAAGCATCCTAGTGAAATAGACTGCAAAAGAGATCCGAATGCCATTTGCTTTAAAAAGCGACAATATAAAGAAGCCAAAATATTTAAAGAAGAACTGGATAAAACAATTCAACCAGAAAAGCGCTCTATCGGATTCCGTATTATTGAAACGCGACCTTTGCAGGTTCCTGAGGAGATTTGGAACGATGTCAATTCATTATCCCTTTTTTGCCTTGGGGTTTTTGATGAGTGGGAAACAAAGGCTTTAGAAGAATTGATTAACAGTCCGTATTCCGATGGCATACTGTCAAAAGAAGATTATTTGCTGTTGGAAATGCATTCCATGCTTAAAAGCCATTTTGGGAGAAGAAAATATAATACGCCTTCTACCTTTGAATATACAAATGCCGAAATAGAATTAAGCGCTCCAGAAATATTGTTAATGCGATGGATAAATGGCAAAGATTTAGAAAGCGCTTTTAATCCTCCTCAATATTTTAGTTATGATTATTTTTTAGATATAACCGAGGTATTATCTCGTCTTTATTCCGCTGGTTACATAACCTACTCTAATATCGAATATGGTATAAATAAACTAACAATTACTGATTTAAAGCCCATTTTAAAGCAGCACAACCTTAAAGTCGGGGGCAAAAAGGCGGATTTAGTTGACTCCGTTTTAAAAAATGTTCCAATTGAAAGTTTGAAATACCTTGATAAGAGATACATTGTTGCAACTGATAAGGGGAAAAAATGTATTGAGGAAAATGATTTTCTTGCGGTTTTCCAATGGGATCGTACTATTGGGATTTCTCCGATTGAGGCATATGAATACAAACTTCTTCACCCGAATGCTTCACGTTACGACATTGAAAAAGCATTTCACGACAAACACAATGCCGGTTTAGCTAGAAAAAGGCATTGATACCGCATTATTCAAAATCTATATATAAAAGCAGAAGGAGATATAAATGTACTCCAAAATCAAAAAGCGAACCCATGAAATAATAAGCTCCGCCGCTGCCGGCGATAAGATCAGCAAGGCGGTGGACTTGTTTTTTATAGTATTGATAATGCTGAACGTTGTTATCGTCGTCGCGGATACTTTCGCTTTGCCCGCTGCGGTGCGCAGAATTATGAGCGTGGTTGAAACCATATCGGTGATCATATTTACCATTGAGTATGTTATAAGGCTCTGGGTATCGGTGCTTGACTTCCCTGCCCTCTCCCCTGTCCGCGCACGGATAAAGTATGTGTTGTCCCTGCAGGCTATAATTGATCTGGTGTCGCTGCTGCCTTTCTATCTGCCGTTCCTGTTCCCGGTAAACCTTATCGTATTGAGAGTTTTTCGTATTTTCAGACTTATGCGGCTATTTAAGGTCAATCGCTATACAAAGGCGCTTTCCTCAATAGCAGAGGTATTTAAGCGAAAGGCTCATCAGCTTATCTCATCGATGTTGGTTGTTTTTATGCTTATGGTGATCGCGTCCGTACTTATGTATAACGTCGAGCATGACGTTCAGCCGGAGGTATTCGATAATGCGCTGTCGGGGCTGTGGTGGGCAGTCGCTACGCTGACAACCGTAGGATATGGGGATATATACCCCATGACAGCAGCAGGGCGTATTTTAAGCGCTATTATCGCGTTATTGGGTATAGGTATGGTAGCGGTTCCCACGGGCATTATTTCAGCGGGATTTTCGGAACAGATTGAAAAGGCGGAGAAATCCGATGATGAAAAGGTATTTTGTCCTTATTGCGGAAATAAGATAAAATAATCCGGAAATTTATGATCTTGACAAGTTTTCAAGGGAGATGATATAATGGAACCACAAGATGAGAGAAAACTTGCATTTTATCAAGTTTTGGAAATGGTTACCTTTATTTGGGAATGGTATCAAATCTCCTGCCAAAAATGGAATGAGATATCAGAAGAAAAGGTAAATTTTAAAAAGAAGTTAGTTTCGGATATTGAAATAGACGGAACGATTTATTCGCATATTACTGATTATTTAAGGTATATTGAGGCTACCTCTTTTTCCATTGGAGTAGGAATGATTGGTTTGTCCGCTAATAATGCGATTGCTTTGGCCTGCAGAACAAAAAACATAGCTTCTATTGACAGCAAGTTAGAGCGATATAAGAAAGGCGAGAGATACAAATTTGGAAAAGTTCCGATAAACAAATGTTTAAACGACATATTCGGAGCAAGAATAATAATTGATTATCCATTGTCTCTTTCCGATATTGAGAATTTCTTAAAGGATAACTTCCCGCAATGGGAAAACCTTAAGATTACGGACAGCAGCAAAAACGAATATAAAGCTACTCACATATACTTTAGAAAGGATAATTTTTTCTTACCCTGGGAGTTACAGATATGGTTTGCTGACGATGAAGCATCAAATCGTAACAGCCACCAGAAATACAAACAAGGGTATACTATGTGGGAGCACTCATTACGAGAGGAGGAGAAGTTATGATAAAGTTTCGTTTTTTACACCATGTATATTTAAGTAGTTCGTTTAAAACAGGTGAAAGGATAGCCTATGACGTTTGTGACGACATAACATCAGGCTGCTCTTATGCTTCGTTTGTTATGAATAAAATAAAAACGGAATGTGGTGATGATATAAACATTGCTGGTCATTGTTTTTTTTCTTCCGAAAGTGGAACAGAAGCAGTAAAAAAATATGACGGATATTTTGAGGATGTAAGGTTTGTTGATGATTTAGATGAATTTATAAGCCTTATTAAAGAAAGCAGAGTGTTGATTGGTCTGGACGTTGCAAAGTATATTATTTCACAGATTCAATGTACACAACTAAAGCTTCAGAAACTGGTATACCTTTGCTATGCTGATTATTTGTGCCAATATCATGAAAAACTGTTTGATGATGAGATCTATGCCTTTGACTTAGGACCAGTGGTACAATCCGTATACCAAAAATACCACGGCAAAAAGGATTTAGATGATGAAATCCCACAGGACGCAAAAATTCATGAAGCAATAAGAAGCCGTATTCTATTCGCAACAAGGGGTATACTGAAATTGCATTCGATTATTGGAACTTTAAAAAAATATGGCGGAATGAGTGCGTCAGAGCTTGTTAAATTAACACATCGACCTAACACACCATGGTCGGTTGTATATGAACCTGAAAGCTCATATCTGCACATCACAGACCCTGATATACTAAACTATCACCGTAATGAGACATAATAGGCAAAATGCCATTGTAAAAAGTAAATTCTGATTAAATAATTCCCCCTCAACAAGAGGGGGAAAATCATAGGAGATAATAATATGCAATACTGTCTATACCTGCGCAAATCCCGCGCCGACGCAGAAGCCGAGGAACGCGGCGAGGGCGAGACCCTTGCGCGCCACGAGCGGGCGCTGCTGGAGCTCGCCAAGAAGTTAAAGCTGAACATTACCCAGATATACCGCGAGATCGTGTCCGGGGAGACCATTGCCGCGCGTCCCGTTATGCAGCAGCTTCTTTCAGAGGTCGAGCAGGGCATGTGGGCGGGCGTTCTGGTTATGGAGGTAGAGCGCCTTGCGAGAGGCGACACGGTAGACCAGGGCTTGGTAGCCCAGACTTTCAAGTATTCCAACACAAAGATCATTACCCCCGTAAAAACCTATGACCCGAACAACGAATTTGACGAGGAATACTTCGAGTTCGGACTGTTTATGAGCCGCCGCGAGTATAAGACCATCAACCGCCGCTTGCAGCGCGGACGCGTCGCTTCTGTAAAAGAGGGCAAATACGCGGCTAACAGAGCCCCCTACGGCTACGAGCGAGTCAGGATAGCCAACGATAAGGGCTGGACACTTAAACCCGTTCCCAATGAGGCAGATGTAGTAAAGCTGATATACGAGTGGTATACCGTAGGAGAAAAGCAGGAGGACGGCACTTTCAGAAGACTGGGGGTAAGTCTGATTGCCCGAAAGCTGAACGGAATGAAAATCAAGCCGAAAAAGGGCGGAGACTGGGTAAACGCCTCGATACGGGATATACTTATAAATCCCGTTTACATAGGCAAGATACGCTGGAACTGGCGGCATAACGTCAAAAAGATGGTCGACGGACAGATCAGGATATCCCGCCCGCGCTCTGAGGATATTATCGTCAGCAAGGGCATACACCCGCCCATAATAACTGAGGAAACTTTCGCGCTCGCGCAGGAGTTTATGAAGCAAAATCCGCCGCGTCCCGTGGGAGAGAAAAATAACGTCAAAAATCCCCTGGCGGGTATCGTGGTGTGCGGAAAGTGCGGCAGGCACATGGTGCGCCGTCCCTACACCAACAGCGGATACCCGGACACTCTTATGTGCGCTGCTCCCAACTGCGGCAATGTCAGCTCTCACCTTAATATTGTCGAGGGACGCATACTGCAGTCCCTTGAGGAATGGCTCGGAGAATATAAGCTTAAATGGAAGCTCGACATCGAACACAAGCAAGTCTCTCAGGCGGAAATGAAGCGGAAAGCGCTAAATAATCTGAATGCGGAGCTGGATACACTACATAAGCAAATGAGCAAGACTCATGATCTTCTTGAACAGGGAATTTATGATACCGATACATTCTTAGAGCGATCCCGCTCTCTTTCCGAGAGGATTAACAGCGCCAAAACCGATATAGAAGCTATCGAAAAGGAACTGGAGATCGAACTGATACGCGAGGACAGCGAAATAAATATAGTCCCCAAGGTCGAACATCTGCTGGAGGTCTACCGCGATCTTCCCTCTGCAAAGGCTAAGAACGATATGCTTAAGGACGTTCTGGAAAAGGTCATATATACCAAAACGAGCAGCACAAGATGGCACGGCTCGCCCGACGACTTTGAGATAATCATTTATCCCAAGATACCGACGAGCCATGAAAAATAATACGGTCCGCCCTATTTGGGCGGATTTCATTAACTGATAACATTATGGTACTAATTCTTCAGTGCCAATATCTGTCAAAAGCGCCTTGCCCATATTATCAGGCATTGTAAAACGCTGAGATAAGTAGCGCAGAGAAGCGCTAAGTTCGCCGTCCGGTCCGCCGTACTGGCTGATTATGATACCCGCCAGCCTTGGGTTTCTGTTTTTTATGCAGACAGGTATCTGGGTTCTTTTTTCAAAAATAAACATACTTTCACCTCACAATCAGCTGTTGGGCGGGAAGCAGCCTTCAAGCCAGTCCCATTCCCCGTCTCTGCCTGCGGAGCAGGCGGTAAGGGGATAGAAGCTGTCCTCAAACGCCGCTTTGCATGCCTTGTACTGCCTGCATGCCTCTCTGAACATTTCAAGCGCCCGCGAATCGTCGGGATGAGTATCCAGATAAAGCTTCAGATCCTGCGCGAAAAAGTCCGCTTCGGCGATGGCTCTCAGAAGCTCCTCACAGCTTTTGTCGGGGGAGCTGTTTCCGCCGCTGTTTCTGTTCATGTTGGGCTGATTCACGGGACGGCGGTTCATCATGTTATTTACCATTATACAGCCCCCTCTCATATTCTTCCATAGTAATATTAAGCTCGGGGAAAATTGTGCCGACCTTTATCGCCTTGCTCGGCGAATAGACCTTCTCCATCCGCTGTCTTGGCACAAAGGCGTAGCCGGGACGCTTCCCGCGGCTCTCCTTGTTCATTTCCATACGATTCTCCTTTCGTCACAGCGGCAGATCAGAGCCGCTTCAAACGACACACTGTCGTTATCTTATTTTATGATAATTATGCGATTCGGTGCATATAAAACTGGTTATCCTAAAATTTACACGCCGCATGTAATGTGCAGTTTCAGACTGTAAATAAAATGTTGATCTAAGCTAATTTATTTTAATTTGGAACTTTTTGAACCGCATAAGTCAGCAATACTCACAATTATATAAGCTGTTTATTAAGATTTGAAATTTTTTCGACCCGCCTGAGTCAGCAACACTCCGCTTCGCTCCGTATTTCTGACTCAGGCTCTCTCAAAAATTTCCTGCTTTAACTTTACGCTGGGATAACTTTTTTTACAAGTTGAATCCTCACATAGCGCGCGTCTATCTGCATATTCGGGCATTTTCCGCAATAAACTTGTACAGAACAAGCCTATTGAAAGGAAAACGATTATGCAGCAAAAATACATTAAAAATACAGCGATTCTGTTTGTGTCAATGGCGATAACCAAAATCGTAGGAGCACTTTTCAAGATACCGCTGGCAAATCTGCTTGGCGGTACGGGCATGGGTTACTTTTCCACCGCGTACGGTCTATACTCGCCCATTTTCGCCGTTACCGCCGCGGGAGTACCAACGGTAATAATGCGCATTACCGCGCAGAGCATTGCCTCGGAACGTCATGGATACGCCTCTGCCGTAAAAAATACCGCATTGGCATTTTTCGCAATGGTCGGACTTGCGGGAACTGTAATAACAGCGTTCTTCGCAAAGCCGTTTGCGGAACATATAGCATGCTCTTCCCAAAGCACTCTTGCCATAATATGCATTTCGCCCGCGGTAATGCTGTGCTGTATAGGAGCTGTTTTGAGAGGATATTATGAGGGTATGGCGAACTTTGTGCCATCCTCGGCGGCTTCGGTCGCGGAGGCTGTTTCCCGCGCTGTTTTCGGGCTTATTCTATCCTATGCAGTCATTTTTTACGCAAATCAGCGCTTTGAAAGCGGTCTTACGGTCTTCGGCACAGACCCCGCAAGCGCGGAGCAGGCTTACCGCGCAGCGCTTCCATACGCCGCCGCGGGAGCGGTGCTCGCGGTAAGCGTAAGCGAGCTTTGCGGATTGATAACGCTTATGATAGCTGATAAAAAGAGAAAGGCAACCGCCGCTCAGCCCAAGTTCGACGACGGTCGCCGCCGCATTTGCTTCCGGCTGATAAGGGAAACAGCGCCGATAGCCGCCAGCGCACTTGTAATGAACTGCGTGTCATTTGTGGATCTGCTTACGGTAACGAGATCGATTTCGGGAGCGATAGCATCTGAACCCGAATACTTCAGCCGAGCCTTTTCGGGAATTCTCACCAGCAGCGACGGTCTGGCGGGACTGCCAAACTTTATGTACGGCAGCTATACCGGTATAGCCACATCGCTTTTTATGCTTATACCGTCTTTTGCGGGAATGACTGAAAAAACCTTTGCACCCGAAATAGCCGCCGCATGGGAGCGGCACGACCTCGATACTCTTTCGGGGCGCATCTTCATGCAGTTCCGCTCTGCGGCAGTTATAGGCTGCCCTGCCTGCTTCGGAGCGGCGGCTCTTGCCGGACCTATTCTGACAATGCTTTATAAATCCCGCGCCGCAGAGGTTAGCGTCTGCCTCGATTCGTTCGTGATTCTCTGTATGGGCGGGCTGTTTATGGTGACCGCCTCGGCAATGTTCGGGATATTTCAGGCAATATGCAAGGCACATATACCGCTGATGCTGATGGTATGCTCCGTCTGCGTTAAGCTGATACTTAATCCCATACTTATATCCATTCCCGCCGTAAATATCTCAGGGGCGGCTTTGTCCAGCGCCGCGGGATATATACTGATGACAGTTATGGGCGCTGTGGCAATGAAAAAATACATTCCAGTAAAAATAAACCTTGCAGGAGCTGTTATTCCACCCGCAATCTGCGGAATAGTATGCGGAGCGGGTGCATTTATCACGCATTTACTGTTAAAAAGTCAATTAAATAACGTAACTGCGGTGCTGATATCGATCGGAGCGGGTGCGATTCTTTATGTATTATTACTAATAATCAGCGGCGTTTTTCGTACAAGTGGCATAATAAGACATAAAAATGCAAAAAAATTTCAAAAACCCCTTGCAAAATCCTCAAAAATAGGGTAATATATTAAAGGTATCGTCAAATAGTACAACAAAAGGGTTGATGGGTTGAAAATGTTGAATTTTGATTTTAAAGAAAAATATGATATTAACGACCTGCTGGCGATTATAAAAATTCTCCGTTCGGAAAACGGCTGCCCGTGGGATAAGGTTCAGACGCATAAAAGCATTCGCACCGATCTTATTGAAGAAGCATACGAGGTATGCGAGGGCATTGACTGCAACAGTCCTGAGATGCTTCGCGAGGAATTGGGTGACCTGCTCCTTCAGATTGCATTTCATTCGGCTATTGAAACCGAGCAGAGCAATTTCACATTTGATGACGTTTGTAACGATATTTGTCAGAAGCTTATTTACCGCCACCCACATGTTTTCGGCGAGGTAAAGGTGAACGGCTGCGATGAAGTTCTGAAGAACTGGGACGCTTTGAAAAAGGAGTCCAAGAAGCAGGATACCTTTGCCGATACGCTTGAAAGCGTGCCCAAGACCTTCCCTGCCCTGCTTAGGGGTGAAAAGGTTTGCAAGCGCGCCGCAAGAGCAGGATTGCCGATAAACAGCGCGAAGGAGTTTGCGGACAGGATTCGTGCGGGTCTGGATAAGCTGGAAGCCAACAATTTTAATTCCGATAATATACAAAACCAACATTTATTGGGTGACTTATTGTTGTCTTTTTGTAATTTAGACAGAATTTTGAAGGTTGACGGCGAAAAAGCCTTGACTTATTCGACAAATAATTTTATAATATTGTTCAGGTCTCTTGAAAAAGAAGCGCTGGACAAGAAAGCCGGCAGCGTTTCGGACAGGCTTTCTGATGAGGTGCTGCAAAATATGGCTGAAAAGGTTTTCGGCGGTCACGACATAATGTCAATCGACCGATAAATAGATTTTTTGGAGGTTTAACAACATGACAAAGGCAGAATTAGTATCAGAGGTAGCAGCTAAGTCAGGTCTTTCCAAGAAGGATTCTGAGAAGGCTATTGCAGGTGTTATTGAAGCAATTACCGAAACATTGGCAAAGGGTGAGTCCATTCAGCTGGTGGGTTTTGGCACATTTGAGGTTCGCGACCGTGCTGCAAGATCTGGTATAAATCCTCAGACTAAGAAGAAGATTCAGATCCCTGCTACAAAGGTTCCCGCATTCAAGGCAGGCAGAGGTCTTAAGGACGCTGTTTCCAACTAAGTTTAAGACGGCAGCGTTTTTTATCATTAAACGACAAGCGGTGTGGTTTTACGGCTCGCCAAATGGTGGGTCGGATTTGCGCACTGCTTTTGTCATTTTAAGGAGAAGTTATGAGACTTGACAAATATTTGAAGATTTCCCGCCTTATCAAGCGCAGAACGGTTGCCAACGAGGCATGTGACGCTGAGAAGGTCACAGTGAACGGAAAAACCGCGAGAGCCTCATATGATGTCAAAGTGGGAGATATCATTGAAATAAATATCGGCGCAAAACCGCTTAAAGTGCGCGTTCTCGACGTAAAGGAGTACACCAAGAAAGAGGACGCTGCGGCTCTGTACGAAGTGGTGTGAAAATCTCTGACAGTGATTTGGCGGTCAGTCGGTCAATTGTCCGCGCGGTCAGGCTTCGTGTGTTTGGTATAAAAGATCCGTCATATTATCCTTTCCTATTGAATATAATCTACAAAACGGACAACGTTATTTCGCGCAAATGGTCATGTAAGACCGCGCGGAAGGTATATTCGGAAAGGAGATATGCTCCCTTTGGAGCATAGTTACTATTATGCAGAAACAAATTACCGCGCTGCCGCACAACATAATACTCGAATCACGCAAGACCCTAAGAATATCCGGCGTAAAGGATATCGACAGCTTCACGGAGAACCGGGTTATACTTAACACCGTGATGGGAGAGCTTACAATAAAGGGCGAGGATCTTCATGTAATATCGCTGGAGGCGGAAAGCGGCGATTTCAGCCTCACGGGTACGGTATGCTCAATGAGCTATTCACGCAACAGCAGCCTTGACGGACCGGTAAAGCGTCTGTTCAGATAATCGGAGGAAATATGAGTTACAGTATTCCCGATTGCTTTATGATAGCGTTCATCTGCGGGCTTGCTTTCGGTCTTGTATATGAGGCGTTTCGTATCGTAAGGCTGGTTTTGCGATTCAAAGCCGCAGTATTTGTCTGCGATGTGCTGTTTTTTATTCTGGCGGCAGGTCTGGTATTCAGACTGTCAATGGTTCTGGGAAACTATGTCAGGGTCTATACCATAATGGGCTTTGGTGCGGGCGTGTTTGCCTATATCGTTACAATTGGAAGAGTGCTTAATATGGTAGAGAGCGCCGCTGCGGTAGTATGGCGCAAAACCATAGGCAGATTTGCAAGGCTTGCACTTGAAAAGTCGAAAAAAGCCTTTGGAGCTTTTGCACATATGTTATCTGGTATTTTTGGTAAAGCCGCTGATTATTTCATCAACAGTCAAAAAAATTTGTCGAAGCACTTGCATTCCAAGGACAAAAAAGTGTATAATAAAGATATTATCAAAAATGGCAAAGGAAGTGAAACAGGTCATGTCATTCAGGCTAAGGTCACAAG
This sequence comes from uncultured Oscillospiraceae bacterium, assembly GCA_910577365.1. Taxonomy (GTDB): domain Bacteria; phylum Bacillota; class Clostridia; order Oscillospirales; family Ruminococcaceae; genus CAG-115. Next base: position 23,567 of record CAJTMU010000028.1, read on the forward strand.
AGGCTCGTGAAAAAAGAAAAAGACACGGATTTGTTTCGATTCTTGCGAGGATCGCTATTGCCATAGCTTCGATTTTTATCGTTTATATCATCATTAGCGACCAGATACAGATTAACGAGTACAGCGCACAGTACGAAGAGCTTCTTGAGAAAACAAACAGAACCCTTGAAGAGAACGCTGAAATAAGCCGATATCTTGAGGATAATGCCAATCTTGACGAATATATTGAGGATATCGCCCGCGATAAGCTGGATTTCGCGAACCCCGACGAACGTATTTATTATATTATCCCATCATCGGGAAATTGAACGCATATAAGCGGCAAAAGAAATTTTGCCGCTTTATTTCGCTATTCGCCCAAATATCACTTGACAAACATTACTCATTTGAGTAAAATAATATTAAAGCGTTTTTGAAAAATGCTTTATATTGACCGAAAACCTTTTCGGCAGATAGGAGTGTTTAAAATAAATATTATTTCTAAGCTGCTGAAGCGGATATTCAATCGCACGGTAGTATGCGTTATCGGCATAGCCATACAGGTTACTTACTTTGTAATGTTCTTCTGGACGCTGGGTACGGCGTTCACCTACTCATATTTCCTGTTTTCCGTTCTGGGCATGGTGCTGGCTGTCTATATCGCAAACTCAGATATCAACCCAAGCTACAAAATTGCTTGGATAATTCCGGTGCTGGCGGTGCCTGTATTCGGCTCGATGTTCTTTTTGTTTTTCGGAAACAGCCATTCGGGCGACAGGCTTCGTAAAAGAATGAATCGTTTTAATGAGGAATCCAAGCTTCTGCTTCCACAGAACAGAGAGATCACTGAACAACTTGGCAAGGACAACCGCGTTGTCGAAAAGCAGGCGAATTATCTGTACGCCTACGGCGGATATCCCGTTTACGGCAACACATCCACCACCTACTTCCCTCTCGGCGAGGACAAGTTTAAAGCGCTGCTGGAAGAGCTAAAAAAAGCGGAGCACTTCATCTTTCTCGAATACTTCATTATTGAAGAGGGAGAGATGTGGGACACCATTCTGGATATACTTAAAAGAAAAGCCGCTGAGGGCGTTGACATCAGAGTGATATACGACGATTTCGGCTGCCTGTTTACCCTTCCCTACAAGTACAACGAACAACTGGAAAAATACGGCATTAAATGCAGGGTATTTAATAAATTCAAGCCCATATGGTCGGCAAAGATGAATAACCGCGACCACCGCAAGATACTTGTTATAGACGGTCATACAGCCTTTAACGGCGGAATAAATCTCGCGGACGAATATATCAACGCCTATCCCAAGCACGGTCACTGGAAGGACACGGCGGTAATGCTTAAAGGTGAGGCGGTGTGGAGCTTTACGATGATGTTCCTTACCATGTGGAATTATCTTAACAACTCCAAGCCCGACAATTACAGTATCTATATGCCGCGCGCGGAGGATATCGACGCATATAAGGGAAAAGGCTTTGTTATCCCCTACACCGATTCCCCGCTTGACGACGAGCCTGTGGGGGATAACGTTTACCTTAACATAATAAACGAGGCGAAGCGCTACGTTTACATCACTACCCCGTATCTCATTATAGACAATGAGATGTCAAGGGCGCTCATACTGGCGGCGAAAAGCGGCATAGACGTAAGGATAATCACGCCGCACATAGCGGACAAGTGGTTTGTGCACGCGGTAACGCGGGCTTACTACAAACAGCTTGTAAAATACGGGGTGAAAATTTACGAGTACACCCCTGGTTTTATTCACGGCAAGAGCTTTGTCAGCGATGACAGAACGGCTGTGGTAGGCTCTATCAATCTGGATTTCAGGAGTCTTTATCTGCACTTCGAATGTGCGACATGGATGTACGAAACCGATTCCGTAGCCGACGTCAAGGAGGATTTCCTCAAAACAATGGAGGTAAGTCAGGAGATAACCTATGAGGACTGCCTTAAGGTGGGTATATTCAGAAGAATGGCGCGGGCGCTGCTGAGGCTGTTTGCGCCGATGATGTGATACAGGAATATATCAGTAAAAAAGAGAGAGCGGGGACGCTGCCCCCACTCCCCCGCCAAAGGGACGAGTCCCTTTGGAATCCCGTTTCCCAGCTTGCGTTATGCACAGACTTTCACTTGATTCTGTAAGGTTGGAGTGTGAATTTAAAGCTTTTGCGCAAATTGTGCCGCCCCCCGATAAAACGAGGGGCGGCATTTATATAATAAATTGGGGGAAATTTATCCTTGATAGAGTGCCGCGATAATATCCGCAAACGCATCAGCGTCTATGTTATCGGCAGCGACCACATAATACACACCGTTCTTGCTGAAGCCGCCGTAATAGCTGTTTCGCAGCGTTTCATCCAAATTGTCGGAATAACTTGCCGCGAATATCCTGCTCAGGCTGTCCTCGCCGTTACCCTGCGCGTGAACATAATCGATATAGTAATCCTCGCAGAGGTTCGACGGTTCGGCGGGCAGGAATTGGAAGCCGTAGCCCATGTATCTCTGACCGAAATCGCCCTTGTACGCTTCAACGGTCACCCATGAGGTCCCGTCCGAAAAGTTGGCACTGTAAACCTGCACCATGGGCGTTTTATCCTCAAAATAGGACAGCTTGTCATAAGTGTAGCAATATCTGTCGTAGAAATATTTTCTAGCCTCGATAAAGTCCTCATCGCTTTCGGATTCGCCGAGCAGCGGTCTGCCCTCGCGGAAAAGCTGAATATTGTAGCCGTCGTGGAAATTGGCGTAATTCGCCATATAGTCGACCGACGTTTCGGTAGGCTCAAAGCCCAGCGGAAGCTCAAACAGCGCGCTGTTGCCCGTAAATTCCGTCATATCCGCTTCGGTGTAGAACATGCCCGTTTCGTTCTTCGGCACCGCGCTGTTGACATCATAGTTGTATCCCGCGCCCGTGCCGAGATATTTACCCTGATTGAGCACAAGCGTCCCGTGCTCGGTCTCAATGGATTTAAATTCAAATATATACTGCCATGGGTCCGTTATTCTGTATCCGTTGAAGTCGCCGAACCCCCACGCGCGGAACTGAACTACCGCCGCGATAAGATCCATAAAATCGTCCAGAGTGCAGCCCTTGGCACTTAAGCGAAGGGTGAGATCATCGGGATCGTCGCCCGATTTGCGGTAGGCGTAGAAGTAATTTTCCCCGTCCACCTGTTTTCCGCCGATATACATAAAGCTGAAAGCGCCGTAGGAGTTTATGAAATTGTGGTCGTCAAAATCTTTTTCGGACATAACATAGGATTGTATCCCATCGGTGGCTTTCGGCATGTAGATATTGTTGTTATCATCGGTGACATAGCGCTCCAGTTTGCCCGCATATTCTTTAGCGGCGATATTGACATAGAACTCCCCGCCGTTTCCGTCGGTATAGTGCAGGCTTACAATGTCATCGTTGTAGACGCTGGTCGCCGCGTCAAGTGTATAGTCGGGCAGAACGCGTGCCATAAACGGATCCGGTCTTCCCAGATCAACGCCGTAGGTGTCCTCTAAGGGATAGATGTACTCTGCGCCCTCACCATTGATGTCCACCTGTCCGACTATGGTTATACCGTGAAATTTCGAGCGGTCTATCGCCTCGGTAGCCGCGGAAACGGGATCGTCAAAGGTCTTGAATTGGTTTTCGTCGCGCTCGGGCGCGGGAAATGCTGTGATTGGCTGCAAATCTATATATGCGCTGCCCGTGTGTCCCGACCATTTAAAGTTTCCGTATTCGTCGATAGTCGCAAGGTCGTCATAGGTGACATCGGCAGGCTCGTCGGAAACGTCGTCGGTAACCGTCTCGGCGGTCTCGTATACTAACGGCTGATACTCAAGGCTCACATGATAACCCAGAGCCTCCTCAAGCTTTGCCTCGAATGCAGTGCGCGCGTCCTCCTTAAAGGGGAACCCGCAATATTTTTCCGCGGCTTCGGCAAGCCCGTTGTCTATGATATCCGCCTCGCGCCATTCCTCGACGGTGTGTAGATACAGCCAGTTGGGAGAGTATATCTTATCACCCGCGACCAAAGCGTATTTGTTCGCGAAAAATGCGCAAGCTTCATCGGCATTGCCCTCTATAATAAGCTTCTCTGTCTCGTAGTCGGTAATTCCATATCCATAATTTTCGGTCATAAATGCCAGACCCTCGCGTATCTGCTCGTCGGTAAGGTTAAAGT
>CAJTMU010000029.1 GCA_910577365.1 uncultured Oscillospiraceae bacterium
TGGTCATAAACGGCGATGTTGACGTATCAAGCGGCAATATTGATTTTATAGGCAATGTTTCCATACGCGGCAGCGTATTTGAGGGGTATAAGGTCACCTCAAAAAAGAACATAACCATAAACGGCTCGGTAACGGGCGCAGAGCTTGACGCGGACGGCGATATAACTGTAAGGATAGGCGCTAACAGCTCGATTATAAATTGCAGGGGCAATGTTAAGCTGGGCTTCTGCGAGAACTCAAAGATAAAATGTGACAACAATGTTACCAGCGTGTCTTTTGTCGGCGGTGAGGTATTTGCGGGAAAGAGCATTATTGCGTCGGGAAAAGGCGTAATGATGGGCGGAAAATATACTGCTTTGGAGAATATGGAGGCGACGGTCATCGGTTCTCAGAGCTATGCTAAAACCGAGATCACCCTTGGAAACAACGCTGTGCTTTCGCAGGAGAAGGAATCCCTTATGCGCAGCCTTTCCGAGATGGAGGATAAATATGAGCAGCTTGGACTTATAATCAAAACTCTTGAGGATCAGTCCAAGAAAACCAAGCTTTCACCCGACCGTGCTCAGCTTAAAATGGTTTCGGTTCGCAACAAGCTTCAGCTTCAGCAGGAGATAAAGCGCAGCAAGAGCCGCATAAGCGAGATAGAGGTTGCTTTGGAGCTTTGCCAAAACCTTTCGGTTTCGGTAAAGGGCACCATTTACCCGGGAGTTACTTTGAGAATTAATGCATTCAGCCATAAGGTGAACAACATAAATTCTCACTGCCGCGCAACGATCATGGACGGAGATATAGCGTTTATGCCGCTTTGACCATTTGCTTTCAGTGTATTAATAAAATCGGCAGCGTCGGAAACGGCGCTGCTTTTTGCTGTGCTTTGTTGAAAATTACTGTTTTAGATATGTAAAATTGTATAAATATATCCCTTGAAATTTCCGTTAAAATATGGTAAAATAATTTTATAATACTTTATAATATTATTTATTGGGAGGATATTATGGTTAGAACAAGAATTAACAAGGCATATGCTTTTCTGCTGACCCTTGTAATGCTTTTGTCGCTTTCCGTGTTTTTCTGTTATGACAGAGCATATGCGGATTTTGACGGCGAATGGGAGTATTCAATATCGTCGGGAACTGCGACTATAATCGGTTACTCCGGAACCAGCGCCGAGGTATCGGTACCCGCAAAGCTGGGTGGGGTACCGGTGGTTTCCATTATGGGAATGGCTCAGAATAATTTCAGACAAAGGATAACATCAATATCCATAGCTTCGGGAATTAAGGAGATCGGAGCAAATGCTTTCAGCGGTTACACAGCGCTTACAAAAATTTCGCTGCCCGATACGCTGCAGACCATAGGGGCAAACGCGTTTTTCGGGTGTTCATCTCTTGCGGCAATAACTTTGCCGAATTCGGTGAATATCCTCGGTGAGGGTGCTTTCGCAAGCTGTACCTCTATGCTCAGCGCCAATCTGTCAGGTCAGACCAAGGAGCTTCCCGCCAAGTTGTTTGAGGGCTGCGCCAAGCTGTCCACAGTTACCATGCCTCTATATCTTACAACTATCGGGGATTCTGCATTTTCCAACTGCTCTATGCTGAAATCACTGTCTGTTCCGGACAGCGTTACTGACATCGGGGCAAGCGCTTTTTCAGGATGCACAAGTCTCGCTGCGATAAATATGCCCTATTCTCTTTCTGTAATAGGCAATTTCGCTTTTCAGAATTGTTCGTCTTTGACCTCCGTATTTCTCTGTAATGGCACAAGATCTATTGGTGAGGAAGCCTTTTCGGGCTGCACCTCTCTTAAAGAGATATACATAGCCCCCACCGTCAATAAGATTGGCAGCAGCGCGTTGGCTAACTGCACCAAAATTGAAAAGATCGTATTTGGAGGAGAGTACTTTAATATCAACAGTGCGTTTGGCGTATCCGTTTCGGGTACTATATACTATCCCTCAAAATATGCCTCAAGCTGGGAGAGTTACAGCGGTTCGCGCAAGTCGTCCTACAACGCTCCATCCTCGGTTTCCGTTAGCGGCAAGACCAAGCTGACAGAGGGCGGAAGTACCAATCTGAAAATAACCGTCAGCCCCGCTTCCGGCGAATTCAGCGATGTTTATAGGCTTTACAGTTCCAACAGTGCAGTGATATCCGTAAATGAAAGCGGTAAGATTACCGCCAAAGCGCCCGGCTCTGCGGAAATTACCGCAGTAACGGTAAGCGGCGTTTTAAAAACTGTTTCCGTTATGGCATCTCCCGCCGCTCCTGAGGGGCTTAAAGCAACGACAAAGTCCACAAGCTCAATTGATCTTACATGGAAGACTGCTAAGGGGGCTACCGGTTATAACATTTATCGCGCTTCAAGCAAAAACGGCAAGCTGAAAAAAATAGCTTCCGTTCTTGATACAAGCTACACAGATAAGGGTCTTAAGAAAGGTACTACTTATTATTATGTTGTTGCTGCTTATGTTACGGCAAACGGCTCCGAGGTAGTTTCCGAGTACAGCTCAAAGGTATCCGCAGCGGCTGCGTCCCCCGCGCCGTCTTCAGTGACCGCTAAAAAGTCAAAATCTGGCACAGCGGTCATAAAGTGGGCTAAGTCCACGGGAGCGTCGGGCTATGAGGTGTGGATAGCGCCGAAAGGCGGTAAATTTACTAAAGCTGCAACAATAACCGATTCTTCAAAGCTGTCCTATACAAAAACCGGACTTTCCAAAGGAAAGACCTATAACGTAAAGGTCCGCTCTTATATTACAGTTAATAATAAAAAGGTATATGGTCCATATTCCAAAACTGTAACCGTAAAGGTATAAACCAAATTGCCGACACTTTCGTGTCGGCAATTTGGTTTGAAGAAAAAGTTGTCAAAGTGCAATATTAAAGCAGTAAATTTTTGAGTGAGCCTAAGTCAGCAATACGTGGCGAAGTTGAGTGCTGCTGACTTAGGCGGGTCGAAAGAATACAAATTTAAATAAGTTAGCTTAGATCAACACTTTATATACAGTCTTAATCTCCGACACCTTAATGTCGGAGATTAAATTGTCTGCAAGATTGGAAATTTCAAATCCTGATAGCTTAATTACTTCGCAGCATCGCAGTTTAGTAGACTTATATATGAAATCTAAACAAAGTCTTTATACGGTTTACCGTTCAATAATGATCGCTGCTTCACCGGAAAAATTGAATCCGCTGTGCTCCGAGGGCATACAGAAGCCCGCGTACAGTTTGAATTTCCCGCTCCGAATGGCTCTGATGCCGTTTTCGTCAACGATTTCAAACGCGCTGTCACCAATAGGAACGGTAATTTTTTTGCTTTCGCCGGCTTCAAGACCAATACGCTCAAATCCGCAAAGGCTGCATTTGGGTGCGTCATTGGCGTCAGAGCTGATATAGAACAGCAGATCACCTCTCCACATTCCTGAGCGGTATCAGGGAGAATTTTGACGGACGGGTTCTGTATGCGGAGGGCTGCCATCTTTATAAAGACAGAACTCAGGCACTTGTTCGTGCGGGCAACAGGCTTTGTGAAGCGATTTCGGCAGCTGAATGCGCCGATGCGGTGGTGATCTGTCTGGGTCTGGACGCTACCCTTGAGGGCGAAGAGGGTGACACATCAAACGAATTTTCCTCAGGCGACAAAAAGGATCTGCGTCTGCCTGAAAGTCAGCGCGAGCTGCTGGAAAAGGTAAGGGCTGTCGGTAAGCCCACAATTGTTGTTCTTGCGGCGGGAAGCTCAGTAAATATTGAGAGCAGCTGCGATGCTCTTATCAATATGTGGTATCCCGGACAATGCGGCGGGAAGATAGGTTTCCTCAAGGTCTTTCGGGGAAACTTCCGCGTCAAACTCATGGCGGACAGATTCTGGGCCGCTGTGAACGGCAAAATGCTTGGCGCAGGCGGCAGTCATAAGATATTTTCCATCTCCCTGCAAGCCCTTTACCATTTCAACGCCAAGCTCGGCGGTAAGATAAGGGCACTCGCCATAAGTTTCGTGACCGCGTCCCCATCTGGGGTCGCGGAAAATGTTGATGTTCGGCGTCCAGAGCGTAAGTCCCTTATAGATGTCGAAATCCCCATGCCTTTGAGAAGCGTTGTACTTTGCGCGGGCTTCGACAGCTATTGCGCGTCCTACGCGCCTTATAATATCCCTGTCAAAGGCAGCGGCAAGGGCTATCGCCTGCGGGAAAACGGTGGCTGTACCCTCGCGCGCTACTCCGTGAAGTCCCTCGTTCCACCAATTGTATGCGGGAAGACCCGCGGCTGGGATTGGCGGTGCATCATATGTGAGCTGCTCCGCCTGCTGCTGTGTAGTCAGCTTGTCCGCAAGCGCCTCGGCGCGCTCAAGCGGCGACAGCTCGGTATTCATAAAATCGTTCATAAAAAACCTCCTTTATATTTGGTAATATTTGATATTGATATTGATATTATATCACACGAATTGCTTTTTTTCAAGATTTTTTCGGTAAAATAACGTTTTTAGGCTTATGTTTATACTCTTTGTGCAATTTGCCTAAACAAATTTTTGATATAAAATTCATGTCATATCTTGAAAAATCTTGTCATAATAAGCTATAATATCTGGTTAATATTATTATACGGGTGAAAAAATTTTTTTATGCTGTGTTTTCTTAGGTTTTATTGCTTCGCTTTGTATATATTTAACAATATGAGATATATAATGAAAGCCTATTGATAAAATGTATTTTTACAAACTAAATCAAAGAAGAAAATTTGATGCCAATAAAACAGTTTTTGGCTAAAGCCTCTGAGTGTATTTTGTTTTGCATTTCAATTAATGTCGGTTAAAACACACAAAATAAGTGTACTTTGCCCAAAATGTTCGGATTGCGATTCCCAGCCGGCAGTGATATACTTAGTATAGGGTGTCGGACGCGGCACTGTCCTTTCTTTAGTGAGGACTGATAAAATATACTGCTGTGCCGTCATCAGAACAAAATACACACAAGGAGAGGAAAATGGACAAAAACCAGCTGACATTAGGTGCAGCGGCAAATTTTGAAGACTGTCTTAAGGTAATCCGTGTGAATACCGATACGGGAAAATGCGATTTTCTCGGGCAGACAGTAAAGCCTGCCGCAAGCAGACCTACGCTTGGCAGATATCTTGCCAAACTGGCTGAAAGCGAGTGGATCTATCCTGCGGATCTTGAAACATACTCGCACATATTTGAGCTGAACTGCATGAAGCAGCGGCTTGTGGGAGGGAGGTTGATTTTAAACGGGATACGCGTAAAACCCGCAGATACTTATATTTGGACTGATTTTGAGATTATCTGTCCAAAAAGCTGCCCTCAGAATATTTTTATTTTTGTCAGAGTACTTAAACGCAAAAACCGCCCTTCGCTGAAAGATTATCATATGCTTTTGAGGATTGCCCCGGCGGGAAAAGCAATATATCCGATAATAGCGCCGTTTGAATACTTTAACGATTTTAATGGGGCGCTTGAGTCATATGTTAAAAGCTTTGGAATGGAGCTGTCCGATCTGAATGGCACTGGCGGTGAACTGCGCCGCAGCGGAGGTCTTACTTTTGAGCTTTTGCCATGCCGCGGTGCTGATTCGACAGGGCTGCTGGCGGCGGTATATGAAACCGACTACGTTTCGGAGGAGCGGCAAACGGAGGTTTTTGACTGCTATAAGAAAATTGACGCGGAAACGGGATTGTATTCCGAATATTATGTCAAAAATCATGCGGATATGTCCGGCGACCAGTATATCGGCGCGATGCTTATAAGCTCTGAGGGAGCCGCGCATGACAAAGCTCTCACAATTTTAAAATGCGATTTTGCTGACAGCGCCTTCGTGCGCGGCGAATATCTTGCCTTGCTGCTTACGGCGGGAAGTATAAGCCGCCTGCGACATTGTTTCGGCGCACTGTGCCGCAGGCTTGCCGATACTGGCTGCGATTTTATGGTAAAGATATCTTTAGCAGTTCATGCCGCAAGTGCGGATGGGATACTGGATTATGCAGAAAAAAGTGAGCCTCAGACACCAAGAGATTTCCGCTGGTCGGTGGTTGGCGAGGTACGGGAAACGGTATCTCAGTAACATTATAAAATAAAAATTGAGAAAAATGTAAAAAAATTCGGAATACTACTTGATTTTTGGAAAAAAGTGTGGTATAATATAAAAGATAGATTAGGCTAAAGACTGGGGCTTCGCTCCAGTCTTTAAGTTTTGTTTGAGCGGAGAGCCGCAGCAGCGGCGTTCGGAATAGCGGAAGGAGGCTTTGCCCAATGGCTTTGGCTAAGGGCTTTAACGCAGTGGAGTCCGCTGCGGAGGCGGCGGTCAGGGATATCGTGGAATCCCACGGTTTTTCGTTGTGGGATGTGGTTTTTGTTAAGGAGGGCGCAGGTTGGTATCTCCGCGTGCTGATAGACAAGAAAGGCGGTGTGTCGATAGATGACTGCGAGTCGATAGACGGTCTTATCAATGAAGTGATAGATCAGCAGGATTTTATCGACAGGGTGGATTATCTTGAGATAGGCTCCGCGGGGCTTGAGCGGACAGTAAGGAGAGTCGCACAGCTGGAGCCTTCGGTGGGAAAAAAGATTAAGCTTAAAACCTATAAGCTGTGCGACGGGCTTCCCGAAAAGACGGTGAAGTGTAAGCTGGACGGCTTTGACGGGGAAATGATAACCGTTTCGGGGGATTTCGGAAGCGTTTGCCTCGCAGTGTCGGAGGTGTCAGGGATAAATTACGACGACTTTGACGATTACGAAGAGCTTGACTGATTGAATAAAGAAAAATAGGGCGGTATACATCCGCACAGTAAAAACAATGGAGGAATTTAAGGAAAATGGCTAAAAGAAAGACACCCAAGAGCGAGGATTTCGGAAATTTCTTTGATAACCTTGCTGCTCTGGCGGAAGAAAAGGGGATAGACACAAGCATTCTCGCGGAAAAAATAAAATTTGCCATCGAAAAGAGCTTGAAATCAAACCTGCACCTTGACGATACGGAAAATTCGGTTGTGGTAAATATTGACTTTGAGCATCGTATCTTTGATGTAAGCATTCTCAAAGAGGTCATTGAGGTAGTTGACACGCTATATGAGCCGGAGATAGAGATAGTTCTGGAGGAGGCGAGAAAAATTGACCCCACGCTTGAGGTGGGAGATAAGGTTCGCTGTCCCATTGATACGCACACCTTCAAGAGGATAGCCGCCAAAAATGCCAAGGATTTGATAAAGCAGGGCTTCAGCAATGCCGAACGTCAGCGTATGAGCGAGCTTTGGGGCGAATATGAGAATGAAGCGGTATCCGCGGTGGTTTCCAAAATCGAACCGTCGGGACATGTTACGGTGGAGATAGCCCATAACGAGGTTATACTTCCGAGAAGTGAGCAGATACCCGGGGAGATGCTTGAGGTGGGACAGGTAATCAAAGTATATATCTCGGGTGTTTCCAAGGAATATAAGGAGGGCGACAAGAACCAGTATCTCAAAGTTTCCCGCACAGACAAGTGGCTTATCAAAAGGCTTTTTGAGCTTGAATGCCCCGAAATCTACGATGGAACGGTAGAGGTAAAGGCGGTAAGCCGTGCGCCGGGCAGCCGTTCAAAGATTGCCGTAATAAGCAACGACCCCAATGTTGATGCGGTGGGTGCTTGCATAGGTCCGCAGAAAAGCCGCATTAACGCCGTAACCAAGGAGATAAAGGGCGAAAAAGTGGACGTGGTGCTGTACAGCGAAGATCCGGAGGAGTTTATAAAGCAGGCGCTGAAGCCCGCGGACGTTACGCGTGTGGTAATTACAAACCCAAATCCCGACAGCCGCATGTGCAAGGTTATCGTGACCGACAATCAGCTTTCGCTGGCTATCGGCAACAAGGGACAGAACGCATGGCTGGCGGCAAAGCTTACGGGATATAAGATAGACATAAAGGCAGAAAGCGCTGTTACTCCTGAGGATTTCGAGGTAGTTCCGCTGGACGAGAAATATCTGGTTCAGGATACTCCCGAGGAAGACGGGGAGAATGCTGAGAACAACGAAATTACAGATTCTGAAGTCACTTCGGAGGAACAGAGCGTTGAAACGGCGGAAACTACCGCGTTAGAAAACGCCGAGGATTCGGACGAGGCGGAGCAGACCGCGGCTGAAGAATAAAGGAGACGGGAAAATGCAGGAAAAGCGCGTGCCGCTCAGAAAATGTATCGGCTGCGGCGAGATGATAGGAAAAAAAGGCGCGGTGAGAGTCGTTCGCAGCAAAGAGGGGGAGGTTTCCATCGACCCTACCGGAAAGAAATCGGGACGCGGAGCTTATATATGCCGCGACGAAAAGTGCTTCGCGGCGGTAAAGAAGGCTCACAAGCTGGAGCGGGCGTTAAAGTGCAAAGTTCCCGATGAAATATACGATATTCTTGAAAAGGAGCTGACCGAAAATCAATAAGACTCTTTCGACAATTTGTCTTTGCCGTAGGGCGGGAAAGCTTATAATGGGCTTTGACGCGGCGGTGCAGGAGCTGGTTTCCCCCAAGACCAAGGCGGCGGGACTGCTTCTGGCGGCGGATGTATCCCCGAAAACCGAAAAGGAAATTCGGTTCGCGGCGGAAAAATGCGGCAAGACGGTTGTTCGGGCAGGATTCACCATGGATGAGGCGTATTCGGCGCTGGGTAAACGCGTCGGAGTGCTTCTATTTCTTGACGAGGGTCTGTACGGCTCTTTGATTAAGGGAATAGCCGATAAAGGCGAAGCGTAACAAAATCGTGTTTTGCCGTTGCAACGGCGCGGTCGTGCTTTGACGGTGCTTCCTTGAACATATTCCCGTGCTGAATAGGGAAGATAACGAAAGTTAATCGAATTTGGAGGAATTTACATTGCCAACAAACAAACAGAACAAATATAAACTCCAGGATACCGCAAAGGACCTGGGAATAGAGAACGGCGAGCTTATAGAGCTGCTGGATAAGGCGTTCGGCGGAACGCCGAGAAAATCTCAAAGCTCTCTCTCGGTTGACGAGATGGAGTACGTTCTTGAAAAGTACACAAGAATGCATGAGGTTGAGAATGTAACGGCGGAGTTCAGCAGAACCAAGGATATCAAGACGGAAAAATCTGCGGTAACGCCGAAGAAAAAGGCTGTTGCAAAGAAGCCCAAGAAAGATATCGCTGAGGAAAAGGCAAAAGAAGAAAAGCCTGTTAATGAGGCGTCAGAAAATGCCGAAAAGACGGTAAAGCCGGAAAAACCCGAAAAGACGGAGAAACCTGAGAAGAAAGAAGCTAAAAAGCCGGAGGCGAAGCCCGAGGCGGTATCTGCGGCAGCGGAGCAGATAAAACCTGCGGCGGCAAAAACTCAGGAAAATAAGCCCGAGGAAAAGAAACCGGAGAGGCAGGAAAACCGCGAGAAACCTACTTCCAAGCCTGTCGGAAACAACCGCGAGGGTAGAAACGAGCAGCGCGATCAGCGTGAAAAGCCCCGCGACAATAGGCGCGACGGACGCGACAACAGGGATAACAGAGACAATCGTGATAATCGCAGAGATAACCGCGACAACAGGGACAACCGCGCGGCAAAGCCAGCAGCGCAGACGGTAAAACCCGCTGCAAAGCCTGCCATAGACAGCAGTAAGATAAAGGTGAACACTCCCCCCGTACATCAGAAATCCAAGGGCGAGACCGTTCAGCGAGGCGAACAGGTAACAAAGACCGTAGATACCAGAGGCAGCTATGTTGAGCTTGATAAGTACAACGAGCGCTATGAGAGCATCGCACCTGCCACTAAGATGAATAATGACAATTTCCGCAGCAAGCAGAAGATACAGCAGAAGTCTCAGAAAAAGGGCGGAAAGCAATATGGCACAAAGCGTGAAACCGAGGCGCAGAAGCTTAAGAGACTGGAGCTGGAACGCGCGAGAAAGCAGCAGCTCAGGGTTCAGATACCCGATGAGATTACTGTCGGCGAGCTTGCCACAAGGCTTAAGGCTACCGCTACGGACGTTATAAAGAAGCTGTTCAATCTTGGGGTAATGGCAAGCATCAACGAAGTGATAGATTTTGATACTGCTTCGCTTGTTGCCGAGGAGCTTGGCGCAAAGGTAGAGAAAGAGATAGTTGTTACCATTGAGGAGCGCTTGTTTGAGGACGCCGAGGATAAGCCCGAGGATCTTCTGCCCCGTTCGCCCGTAGTGGTTGTCATGGGACACGTAGATCATGGAAAGACATCTATTCTCGATTATATCAGACAGTCGGGTGTTGCCGCGACCGAGGCGGGCGGCATTACTCAGCATATAGGCGCGTATAAGGTGCAGGTGGATGACAGGGAGATAACCTTCCTTGATACCCCGGGACATGAGGCTTTTACTTCAATGAGAGCGCGCGGCGCGATGATAACTGATATCGCGATACTGGTAGTTGCGGCGGACGACGGTATTATGCCGCAGACCGTGGAGGCTATCAACCACGCCAAGGCGGCGGGAGTTTCGATAATCGTTGCCATAAACAAGATGGATAAAGAGGGCGCGAACCCCGAAAAAGTAAAGGAAGAGCTTACCAAGTATGACCTCGTTTGCGAGGACTGGGGCGGCGACGTTATTTGCGTTCCCGTTTCTGCCAAGACGGGCGCGGGAATGGATACACTGCTTGAAATGGTAGGTCTTACAGCCGACGTTCTGGAGCTTAAGGCTAATCCAAACAGGCTTGCAATGGGCGCTGTAATAGAGGCGCGTCTGGACAAGAGCAGAGGTCCTATCGCCACAATGCTGGTCCAGAACGGTACACTGCATACGGGCGACGTTATTATCGCTGGTACTGCTGTCGGGCGCGTCCGCGTTATGCGCGACGACAAGGGCAGAACGGTGACCGAGGCGGGTCCAGCTGTGCCGGTCGAGATAATGGGTCTTGCGGAGGTTCCCTCGGCGGGAGATACGTTTGCGGCGGTAGAGGACGAGAAACTTGCCCGCGAACTGGTTGAAAAGCGCAAGCATGAGGCTAAAGAGGAGCAGTTCAAGGCTTATCAGAAGGTTACCCTCGACAATCTGTTCTCCTCTATCGAACAGGGCGACGTAAAGGAGCTTCCCATTATCGTAAAGGCGGACGTTCAAGGCTCTGTGGAGGCTGTGCGTCAGTCACTTGAAAAGATAACCAACGAGGAAGTGCGTGTTAGGGTAATTCACGGCGCGGTTGGCGCTGTAAGCGAGAGCGACGTTATGCTCGCAATGGCTTCAGGCGCTATCATCGTCGGCTTCAACGTCAGACCTCACCCCTCCGCGCAGGAGCACGCGAAGCGCGAAGGCATTGAGGTGCGCCTGTACCGCGTCATCTATGACGCTATCGAGGATATAACCGCGGCAATGAAGGGAATGCTTGCTCCCAAGTTCCGCGAGGTGGATCTGGGCAGAGTTGAGGTGCGCAATATCTTCAAGATAACTAACGTCGGAATAGTTGCCGGCTCTTATGTGCTTGACGGCAAGGTTGCGCGCAACGGACAGGTCAGAATAGTGCGCGACGGAATAATAATCGGCGACGATAAAATCGCGGGACTGCGCCGCTTCAAGGAGGATGTCAAGGATGTAGCCGCGGGCTATGAATGCGGTATCAGCCTTGAAAAGTTCACTGATATCAAGGAGGGCGACATTTTTGAAGCGTATATGATGGAGGAGTATAGAGATTAAATCTCCTCAGCGCAATGTCGTTGCATCAGATATTTCAAAAAAGCCGCACATGAAGTTTTGCGCAATAAACGCTTGATAACTTATGCTGCTTTTTAGCATTTTGCGCAAAACTCTCCGTATGGCAAATGCCGTGCAGTTCTCGCTATGGACGCGCAGTGAAGCGGGGCTGGCTTAGTGGGAATTTTCAAAATTATTAAATTATTTACTTCTCGTCAACAAAGCTTAGGGAAGCACTGATTAGATAGGACGGTACTTTTTGTTTGTATATTTCCGCCAATTGCACAAATCTTTCTTGGCGGGCGTCAGATTTGTACAATCTGACGAAAAATCTGTACACAATCTGTGTACGCCTATTTAATAAGCACTTCCTTAACAGAAAGGTTTTTTGATGGCTAATTTTAATATAAAAAGACTTAACGAGGATATAAAGCGGGAAATATCGGCGGCTGTGGGTGGTGTTAAAGACCCGCGTGTGTCGAAAAATTTCGTGACCGTCACTCACTGCGAGGTAACTAACGATCTGTCTTACTGCAAGGTGATGATCGCCTGCTTGGGCGGAGAGGAGCGCACCGCCAAGGCTGTCGAGGGAATGACGGCGGCGGCGGGGTACTTCAAAAAGTGCATTTCCTCCCGCATAAGGGTGAGAAAGATACCGGAGCTTATTTTCCTCGCGGACAATTCGCTGGAGTACAGCGAGCATATAGAGGATATCATTGCGGGATTTCATAAAAACGACACGCGTGATAGCGAAACCGCGGAGGAGACGGAGGAGCAGAATAATGACGATTGACGTTGCGCACGCGGCGGAGTTTCTCAGAGAGAACGACAACTATCTTATCCTCATGCACGCAAGCCCCGACGGCGATACGCTGGGCTGCGGCTGGGCGCTCTGCAGAGCGCTGCGCAGCATGGGTAAAAATGCGAACGCAGTCTGCCCTGATCCAATTCCGAATAAATTCAACTATATGTTCAGGGGACTTCCGATGCAGGAGTTTGAAACGGAAAATATCATCTGCGTAGATGTGGCTGACACCAAGCTGCTTGGTGAAATGAAGGAGCTTGGCGACAAAGCGGAGCTTTGCATAGACCATCATATTTCCAACACGCACTATGCAAAGAGGGTGCTGGTGAAGCCCGAATACGCGGCGGCGGCAGAGCTTGTCTATGATGTCGTATGTGCTTTGGAAACCGATATTGACAAAGATACGGCAAATTGTCTCTATACGGGTATAGCCACCGACACAGGCTGCTTCAAATACAGCAACACCACGCCGCAGAGCCATATGATAGCGGCGGTTATGATAAAGTGCGGAGCGGAGACTGCCGCGATAAACTACGCTATGTTCGACCTGAAAACGCAGGGGCGGCTTCAGCTTGAGCGCGAAGTGCTGAACGGCATAAAATATTTTGAGGACGGAAAGGTCGCGCTTGTTTCCGTGCCGCTTTCAATGCTGGAAAATATACCGGATATCGACAGTGACGACGTTGGGGCTATATCGGCTCTGCCGCGGCAGATAGAGGGCGTTGAGGTCGGGATAACTCTCAAGGAAAAGAAAAAGGGAGTTTTCAAGGCTTCGCTGCGGTCGGGAGAAAATATCAACTGTGCTGAAATATGCATGAAATTCGGCGGCGGCGGTCATGAGCGCTCCGCGGGCTGCTCGTTCACAAGCAGCTTTGAGGAAGCGGAAAAGGCTATCGTGGACGCATGCCGCGAGGCTGTTCGCAAAATTGGTACGCTATGACGGGAATAATTATCGTTGATAAGCCGAGGGATTTTACCTCTTTTGACGTTGTTGCTGTAATGCGTGGTCTGCTTCATACTAAAAAGGTGGGACACAGCGGTACGCTGGATCCCATGGCAACAGGCGTGCTGCCCATATTCGCGGGCGGCGCGACAAAGGCTGTGGATATCGTCCCCAATTCGGACAAGAGCTATCGCGCGGGTTTCGCACTCGGATATAAAAGCGACACGCTTGATATATGGGGAAACGTCACTGGGAGCGGCGCGGCGGCTGTTTCGGAGGAGAAACTTGAAAAAGCTCTGGAAAAATTCCGCGGGGATATAATGCAGATACCGCCGATGTATTCTGCGCTTAAGGTAGGCGGACAGAAGCTCTGCGATCTTGCGAGAAAAGGTATCGAGGTGGAGCGCAAGCCCCGTCCGATACGGATAGCGCGGTTGGAGCGCGTCGAGTTTGACGGGCAAAAGGGTGTTATCGAGGTAGACTGCTCGTCGGGGACGTATATCAGATCGCTTATAGACGATATCGGGGCTGAGCTTGGCACCGGTGCGGTCATGACAAGCCTTGTGCGAACGGGTGCCTGCGGATTTGGGCTTTCGCAAAGCATTCCGCTGGATACGTTAAGAGGATTGAGTTATGATGAGCTTTGTGAGCGTATACTTCCCCTGGAGAGCGTATTTGCGGGGCTTGCGCGGATAGAGCTTGACGAAACACAGAAGCGGCTGTATCTGAATGGCGTGCGTCTTGACGCGGACAGGCTATCGTCAAAGCCGCCCGAAAATGAGTTATGCGCGGTTTACGGCGGCGAGTTTCTCGGCGTTGCGAGAGTGATAGGCGGCGAGCTTGTTTCAGTGAAGAGATTTTCATAAAAGACGGTGGTAACAGACATTGATTGATATAACATACGGCGGCGTGATTTCTGAGAAAACTTCGGTCGCGTTGGGATATTTTGACGGGCTTCATTTAGGTCATCTCGGCGTTATCCGCGCCGCGCTCTCTCAGGAGGGGCTAAGCCCCGCAGTGTTTACGTTTAACTGCGATACCACCCTGCCCAAATTCAAAAATCCCGAGGATATTATTTCCTTTGAAAATAAGCGGGAGCTTCTAAGCCGTGTCGGAGTAAGATACCTTTACGCGCCGGATTTCGCGGAAGTATACGAGCTGACAGCGGAGGAATTTATTTCGGAGATTCTTGTAAAGCGGCTTAACGCGGGATATGCCTGCTGCGGTACAAATTTCCGATTTGGCAGAAACGGAAGCGGCACTCCCGGGCTTCTTGCGGATATAGGGGAGAAGTACGGAATGCGCGCCGAGACCGTTCCCGACGTATGCCACAACGGAGTTATGATTAGCTCCACACATATTCGGGAGCTAATACGAGACGGAAACATAGAGGAGGCGAACACGCTTCTCGGATACGAGCTATGGTACAGACTGCCTGTGGTGAGGGGAAATGAGATAGGAAGGCGGCTGCTGTCCTTCCCGACGATAAATCAGATAATCCCCCCCACAAACGTTATTCCGCGCTTCGGGGTATATAAGAGTTTTGTTCAGCTTGACGGACGGAACTACCGCGGGGTTACGAATATCGGAGTAAAGCCCACCATCGAGAACCGACGGGACGGGGGCGGTGTAGTCATGGAAACACACATAATTGATTTTGACGAGGATCTGTACGGTCAGAACGTTTCAGTGTCGCTGTGTTCTTTTATCCGTCCCGAGCGGAAGTTCCCCGATTTAGAGGAGCTTAAAAAGCAGATAGCCGCGGATAAAGATATGGCAATGAAGTGAAGCCTGAAGCGGCATTAAAATCTGCAACACAGACAATGTGAGCCTCAAAACCAGATGAAACGGTTTGTAGCAACTTTAAAATCGGGTATATAGTGTTAGGGCAGTCCGATAATCAAGCGTTCAAGGCAGCGCTTAAATAAAAGCAACATTGCGACCGCGCAGGAATTTTTCCACGGGAGCCTGTGCGATACGAAGCGGAGTATCATGCGGGCGGGTCGCCGAAAAACATCAACAATGCGACCGCGCGGGAATTTTTCCGTGGGAGCCTGTGCGATACGAAGCGAAGCGGAGCGGAGTATCATGCGGGCGGGTCGCCGAAAAACATCAACAATGCGACCGCGCAGGAATTTTTCCGCGGGAGCCTGTGCGATACGAGGCGAAGCGGAGTATCATGCGGGCGGGTCGCCGAAAAACATTTAAAATAAGAAAGGGAGAACAAGATAATGAATACTGTAAGAACCCGCTTTGCGCCCAGCCCCACGGGCTATATGCACATAGGAAATCTGCGCACGGCGCTTTACACCTATCTTCTTGCGAAGAAAAACGGCGGAAAGTTTATTCTAAGGATAGAGGACACGGACAGAGAGCGCTATGTCGAGGGCGCGGTGGACGTTATATATAAGACTTTGCGTGACTGCGGGCTTAACTGGGACGAGGGTCCCGATGTGGGGGGCGATTACGGTCCTTACGTTCAGAGCGAGCGCATGGGAATGTTCAGGGAATACGCGGAGAAGCTGGTGGAAAGCGGTCATGCCTATCGCTGCTTCTGCACCAAAGAGCGTCTTGAGGAGCTGAGCGCAGTTCAGAAAGCCAGCAATATCTCTCCTATGTACGACCGCCACTGCCGCAATCTCTCAAAGGAGGAGATAGAGGCTAATCTGGCGGCTGGAGTGCCTTACGTTATCAGACAGGCTATCCCGACCGAGGGAAGCACTACATTCCATGATGAGATATACGGCGATATTACGGTGGAAAATTCCATACTGGACGATCAGGTGCTTATCAAGCAGGACGGAATGCCGACCTATAATTTTGCGAACGTTGTGGACGACCATACAATGGCTATAACCCATGTCGTAAGGGGTAACGAGTATCTTTCCTCCGCGCCGAAGTATGAGCTGTTGTACAAGGCGTTCGGCTGGGAATCTCCCATATATGTTCATGTTGAGCATATTATGAAAGACGCGCAGCATAAGCTGGCGAAGCGTGACGGCGACGCTTCTTTTCAGGATCTGCTGGATAAGGGCTATATGACGGAAGCCATATTGAATTATATCCTGCTGCTGGGCTGGGCGCCCAAGGGCGAAAAAGAGATATTCACGCTGGAGGAAATGATAGAGGAGTTCGGTCTTGACGGCATCTCCAAGTCTCCCGCGATATTCGATCCGCAGAAGCTCAAGGCGATAAACGCGCATTATGTAAGAGCGCTTTCCGCGGAGGAATTTGCGAAGACAGCCGTACCCTATATCAGGCAGACATGCAAGCGCGGCGATATCGACATGGAGCTGCTGTGCAGTGTCTTGCAGCCCCGCGCGGAGCTGTTCACCGATATACCCGAGCAGGTGGACTTTATAGACAGCCTGCCCGAATATGATATCGCACTGTATAATAACAAGAAGATGAAGACTAATGCCGAGACCTCGCTTGACGCGCTGAAGAAAATACTTCCCGTACTTGAGGGACTGGAGGATTTCACGCAGGAGAGCGTTCACGACGAACTTTTCAGGCTGATAGAGCGCGAGGGAGTAAAGAACGGCGTGATACTGTTCCCGCTGCGCGTCGCGTTGAGCGGAAAGCAATTCACTCCCGGCGGAGGCGTGGAGCTTGCGGTAATTCTCGGCAAGCAGGACAGCCTTGCGCGTATCAAAAAGGGAATCGAGCTTTTAGAGAATGTATAGATATTTTTCAGAAAGGCTTCACTTTTTTATCACGGTCTGGCAGTAAAATTAAAGTGGATATTTGAGAGCTTACGGAGCAAAAAATGTGCGGGCAATGGGGCACGCAGATATTGTGGGCGATGTGCCCACGCAGAAATTTTACACGAGAGCCTATGCTAAACGCAGCTGTGTAGCATAGGCGGGTCGCAAAATTTCAAATAAAAATCAGGAGGAAATGATGATCGAGGTTAAAAATCTCTGTAAAAATTACGGAAACAAACAGGCTGTTGATAATATCAGCTTTTCTGCGGCAGAGAGCGAGATACTGGGCTTTCTCGGACCGAACGGTGCGGGAAAATCCACCACAATGAATATACTTACGGGATATCTTTCGTCATCTGGCGGCGAAGCGCTGATAAACGGCGTGGATATACTGGAAGACCCCGTCGCGGCAAAAAAGGACATCGGGTATCTTCCCGAACAGCCGCCTTTGTATCTGGATATGACGGTAGACGAGTATCTCGGTTTCGTGTACTCGCTGAAAAAATGCAAATTGCCCAAAAAGTCGCACCTTGATGAGATATGCGGTCTGGTAAAGATAACTGACGTGCGCGGAAGAGTGATACGCAATCTCTCAAAGGGTTACCGCCAGCGTGTGGGGTTAGCTCAGGCACTTGTGGGAAACCCGAAGGTGCTGATACTGGACGAGCCTACGGTGGGTCTCGACCCGAAGCAGATAATAGAGATAAGAACGCTTATAAAGCGGCTCGGCAAAAACCACACGGTGATTTTGTCGTCGCATATATTGTCCGAGGTTCAGGCGGTCTGCGACAGGATAGTGGTCATAGACAAAGGCAAGCTTGTTGCGAACGACACTGCCGAGCACCTTTCACATAATCTTTCCGCCGACCATAAGCTCACCGTGCAGATTGAGGGACCAGCCAAGGAGGTGCAGTCGCTGCTGAACGGTATTCCGGATATGGTGGAGGTTCATATGAATCGCACCGTTGAGAAGAACGTTACGGAATTTGAGCTTAACGCCAAAGAGGGCGCGGATATCCGCCGCGAGGTGTTCAAGCGTATGGCGGCGCGGAATTATCCCATTCTGCTTATGCGCAGCAGCGAGCTTACATTGGAAGAGATATTCCTTAAGCTCACCACAGGCGATTTTTACGGAAATATCGAGAACGGAGCGAAGAAATGACAGCGATACTGAAACGCGAATTTGCGTCTTATTTCACCTCGCCGCTTGGGTACGTCTATCTGGCGGTGTTTTACGGATTTTCGGGACTGTTTTTATGGCTTACCTGCCTTACCACGGGCGCGGCAAGCCTTTCAAGCACCTTTTTGTGGATGTTTTTTATAATGATGATACTTATCCCCGTGCTGACCATGCGTACCATGGCGGACGATAAGCGTCAGAAAACCGACCAGCTCACGCTGACAAGCCCAATCAGCCTTTTCGGGCTGGTTGCGGGAAAGTTTCTCGCGGCGTTTGCGATTTTCCTTATCGGAGCGCTGATATTGCTTATTTACGCGGTGTTTCTTTCCGTCGCGGTAGGCAACGCGGGCAACGTTTTCGGCTGGGCTTCGGTATGGGGCAATTTTGTCGGGATTATCCTGATGGGCGGCGTTTTTATTTCCGCGGGAATATTTATTTCGGGACTTACCGAAAATCAGATGATAGCCGCTATCGGAAGCATCGGTGCGAATATACTGCTTTGCCTTTTTGATATTATTTCGGGATACGTTCCGGTGCAGTGGCTGAGCGATATCATCAATTCGCTGTCGGTATTCTACAAGTATCGGGAGTTCACTTTCGGCATTTTCAGTCTTAAGAATATACTGTTTTTCTTAAGCCTTATTGTCATATTCAACTTCCTGACGATGCGCGTTATTGAGCGCCGCCGTTGGAGCTGAGAAAGGACGTGTATAAATGAATAACGAAAAACTGACTGAAAATATGGAAGTTGAAGAGACCAAGGAAGCCGATACCGCGGCGATTGCGGAGAGCGTTTCTGAAAAGGACGGCTCCAAACCCGAAAAGCCGCGCAAAGGCAGAAAATTCAATGTTCGCTCATTCAAGCGCGGGACAATGTCGATTGTGCTTACGGTGGTATTTATCGCGGCGGTTGTGGTCGTGAACGTTATTGTGGGCTTGGTTTCGGAGCGTTTCGATACCACGGCTGACCTTACGGATTCGGGCATATATTCGCTTGAGG
The DNA here is from genome assembly GCA_910577365.1 of uncultured Oscillospiraceae bacterium. GTDB lineage: Bacteria > Bacillota > Clostridia > Oscillospirales > Ruminococcaceae > CAG-115. The sequence goes on from CAJTMU010000029.1 coordinate 19,263, forward strand.
AGAACACCGAAAAATATCTTGCGGAGCAGCTTACAAGTGACGTGAGCTTTACGGTACTCACACCAGAAACGGAGTTTGAGTCACGCAACACAGCATATAAGCAGATAAACGAGCTGCTTAAGAAAATGGAGATGTCAAGTCCGCATATATCTTTGAGTTATCTTGACCTGAACCAGAATCCTAACTATACGTCGCAGTTCAAATCCGAAACTCTTGCAGCGGATTATATCGTTGTGGAGAGCGCCGCGACGGGCAGACACAGGATAATCAGCCCGACAGAGTATTTCCTTTTCAATGAGGAATATCTGTATTATTACGGCAGACAAATTGTTGAAGGCTCCAATATTGAGCAGGCTGCCGTATCGGCTATGATGTATGTATCCAACGAGGACTTGGTGAGAGTTGCATTCACCGAGGGCTATGGTGAGCAGGACAGCTCCGCGCTTCAGACGCTGCTTACAAGAAACGGCTATGAGGTGGAGCAGCTTAATTTAACCACAACCGGAGAGATCGACAGTGATATAGATTTTGTTGTGATGTTTGCGCCTGCCATGGACGTGGATAACGAGCACCTTGCCAAGCTGGACAGATTCCTTGACAACGGCGGCGCATTCGGCAAAAATCTGCTTTATTTTGCCTCCACGGAGCAGCCGCAGACCCCCAACATAGAGGAGTTCCTCAACGACTGGGGTCTGTCCATAGGCTATTCCGTTGTGGGGCAGAGCGATATGAACTATCTTATCAGTCAATACACTGCATACGCGCATCTGCAGCAAATATGCGATACTCCTTACGCAGGCAACACCTACGGCTCACAGCTGTATTATTACGGCGCCAATATGCGCCCCATCACGCAGATTTGGGGTGATGATTCCCGCGGTGGTGTGGAGCAGGAAGTGCTTATCAAGACCTACGACAACGCTTTCCTTTACCCGTTGGATACAGATGGGGAATTTGACATCGACACCGCGGAAAGCGGAGTGTTCAATGACGCTATTGCGGCATACAGAGTGCATTCCACTACACAGGAGTTAAGCACCGTTGCGGCATTCGGCTCATATCAGATGGCTGACGCAAGCTTTATGTCCATGAGCAACGGCAGCAACGCTGATTTCTTTATCAATATGTTTAACTTTATTTCCGGCAAGGAGGACAGCATCACCATCAAGTCCAAGTCCTTCAGCAATGTTACTTTCGACATGAACGTGCAGACTTCCACCGTTCTTGGTATAGTGCTGTGCATCGTCGTGCCGGTTGTTGTAATTGTGCTGGGTATCGTTATCTGGGTACGCAGGAGGCACAGATAAATGAAATTGTCAAAATCAACAAAAACGGTTATTATAGCGGCGGGCGTGCTGCTTGTGCTGGGCGTGCTGCTGATGGTGCTGCTGCTGACCAAGCCCACGGAGAATGGCGAATCTGAGGAATCTTCGTCCGTTCCCGACACCTCCGTTACGGTTACCGATAAAGAGCCGGAGGATGTGCAGTCCCTTACCGTGAAGAACGATAACGGAGAGTTTACGCTTGACCGTGCGGAGCGCGTAGTCACATCTACCGACGAGGAGGGAAATATATCTTCCGAAACGAAGGTATACTGGACAAGCGAAGAGCTTCTGGGTGTTTCGCCCAGCGATACGTCAATAAGGGCGTTCGTCATTAATATGGCGGGGCTTTCCACAAAGGAGCTTGTGGAGGAAAACGCTGAGGACCTGGAAAAATATGGACTTGAAAATCCCGCGGCTCAGGTGGAGGTAAAGTTTACGGACGGAAGCTCCGCTTCGCTGTGCTTCGGCATAAAGAATCCAGCAGCGACTAACTATGCGTATTTCCGACTTGCGGATAGCCGCGACGTTCATCAGGTGAGCTATTATTCGGTTGGCAGCGCGTATAATGATATCAGGGATTTTGCGGCGCTTGCCATGACAGAGGGATATTCTCAGAACGACCCGAAAGAGCTGGATTATCTCATAATTGAGCGCAAGGATTTTGAAGAACCTGTGGAGATACGCTACATGTTCGACATTGCCGAGGCTGCGGAGGACGAGGACGCGATAATCACCACCTTCAACTCCCACCGTTTCATATCGCCAATAAATACAGAGGTGGATTCGATAAAGGGTCAGAGTCTGTGCTACGGCGTTTACGGGCTGTCCATGTCCTCTTGCCTCTCGATTGAGCAGACGGAAGAAAACATGGCAGAAGCGGGTCTGGACGACCCATACTGCAAGGTGACATTTAAATATGGAGGGAAACGCCGTGTGCTGCGGCTCGGCAACGAGATAGTTCAGGTTACCGAATCCGAGACCGAGGGCAATCCCGCTCTTACAACGGTAATCGGCTATTATGCCATGATAGAAGGCGTAGAGGGTATTTACGCGATAGACAAGGCAAGCGCACCATGGTATACCTTTACGCTCGACAACGTAATGAGCCGACGTCCGATATCACCTTATATTTACAGCGTGGACACGCTTGAGATAACCACCGATCAGGGAAGCTACCTCTTTAAGATAGAAGGCGATGCGGACAGCAACACCATAACCTGCAACGGCGGGGAGGTAAAGGCGGATAATTTTAGAAAGCTGTATCAGTACCTTATTACCTCTATTGGCGAGGAGCTTTATTTCGAGGAGCAGGAAGAGCCGTTTATCACGCTTAAGTTCACCTATCGCGACGGCTATGAGGACACATACGGTACGACACAGGATGTGCTGGAGTTCTACCGCTCCGACGACCGAAAGAGCATAATTGCCGTAAACGGCACGGTACTTTTCAAGGTGCGCGAGGTCTACACTGACCGTCTGCTTTCAAATCTTCAGGCGGTTCTTGATGACGGCGAGGTGGAGCTGAACTTCTGATTTCACGCGGCGGTCAAAAAATCCCCCTGACGGGGGAGCAGATATTAACGGAGGTATTACAATGTCAGAGAGCAATTTTTTCTATTACAGAGGCTACCCGCTAATTCGCAGCGGTGACACTATCTTTTACGGCAGCGGCGGCGATGAGTATGCGGCAAGGCTTACCATAAAGGATACCCGCAAAATAAATGACCTCGACGTACCCAATAAGGTAATGGTTCAGCTAATCCCCAAAAATCCGCTTAATATGGGCAAGGCGAGAAAAGGTGAGTTTATCGGATTGTACGAAGCACTGGACACCGCGCACGTTTGGATAACGGAAGCGATATTCTGAATATTGACGCCCCCGAGCCGTGATACGGTTCGGGGGTGCTTCGTTTATTTTTTCTTTTTTGAGAATATCGGCTCGTTTCTGCGGCTCTTTTCGCGTTCACGCTGTGCCTTAAGCCGCTGCTCACGCTCGGCAGCAAGCTGCTCCAGTTTGTTTTTGCTGCGCTCCGCCATGTCCAGAAGCATAAGCTTGTTGTTGAACGATGGCTTATCCAGCACAATCTCAAACAGCACGTTTATAAGCTCCTCCGCTTCGCGTTCGCTGTTCACCAGCCGACGTTCGGTCAAATCGCGCTTAGTCACTGCAAGCTGTCTTATATCGTAGCATTCACCTGTGTCCAGAATCTCGTTCAGCGCTGTCAGCGCACCGCGCAGCCGCTTTACATCGGCAGTTTCAGCGTCCTCCTTTTTAGCGCGGTTGTCCGCTATTTCGCACTGCAAAAGCCGCTTCAGATCCTCCGCACCAAGCTCCCTTATTAACGCCTTAAGCTCCTTGCGGTCATCGGGGATATCTACATCGTGGTGGAATACAAGCCAGCTTATCTCTTCAGAAAGCTCCCTTTCAAATTCCAGCCGCCTCATGATACCTTCCGCCAGCAGCCGTCCACGCTCCGCGTGACCTCTGAAATGCCCGTTCCCCTTGCTGTCAAGTGAAAAACAGTCTGGCTTTCCCAAATCGTGAAACAGCATTGCAAATCGTATGGCAGGCTCAGGCAGAGCAAATCCCACAGAACGCGCGATATGTTCCCACACATCGAAATCATGGTATTCCGAGTGCTGATTAAAGCCCATGCACGGCTCTATTTCGGGCAATACATACTTTAAAATATTTCCATATCTCTCAAGAACTCTTGCCGCGAATTTTCCCATAACGATACGCGAAAGCTCATCAAATATCCTACCCGATTCCGCGTATTCAAAGCAGCTGACATTCTGCTGCATTGCGGCTTGTGTGGCTTCGTCTATCTCATATTCGTCCTCAGCGCAGTAGCGTATAGCCTGAAGCAGTCTCCACGGTGCTATGGTGAAGCTGCGCGACATATCATAGTAGCTTTCCGCATCGGATTCACCGCTGCGGTTTTTGCGCTCCTCGCGGCTTTTCTTTTCGTCCTTTGCGCTAAGCGTGACAGTTTCACCGATAGCAACGACACGCTTGATATCTCCCGTAAGGCAGCTTTTTCCGCCGTATGGATCTATAAGCCCCGTCCGCGGAGAGTACGCCATCGCGTTCATTGTGAACCCTCGGCGGAACAGATCGGTTTCAAGGTCCTGTGCGTACATAACCCTGTTCCCGACGACTTCCCGACGGTAGGGCGATACCTGTATGATCATTCCAACCACAGTAACAAGTATCTCGCCGCGCTGCATTCCCTCGTCGGAGATGCGATAATCCCTGAAAGCGAACAGTATGTCGTTTATCTCTGCGTTTGTCACTATATCAAAGTCCTGCGGGCTGTTTCCCAGTATAAGCTCCCTGACGCACGCGCCCACTATATACGCGTCAAATCCCGCGTTTTCAAGCTGCTCTATCGCCTCATTCACGGGCTGTGGTAAGATGATCATAATTTCCTCCTGAGTTTTATTATGTAGCTTCCGCACTGCTCTAAATGATGCTTTGCGGAGACTGCGCCGACTCACTGAACGGTTTTAAACTTTGCCCCGTGTTGTCTCGGCGGTTTATGTGAGATTTTCCGCGCGGACGGTAAATATCCGCTCGGAGCTTTCCATTTCCTGTTTCGCGGCAGCTCAACTTTTTAATTGCGTTAGCATATATTCCGCAAACTCACTTAAAACCTCTGCTGGGATATTTTGCGGAAATGGCGAATCGCTGCGGTAGCTTTCGGCAGCGGCATTCACCAAGTGTGTATATTTTTTATCGAGATTTTCCGCCGCCCACTCTGCGCCGTCCGATTTTGACAACACCTTATTTTCGCGGAAAAACGCTGCGGCACGGCACAAATTAAGTATAAAATAAATAGGCTCGCCGGATATGCCTTGTACAGAATCATAAACATCATACATTATGCTGTCCAGAAAGTACTCGCGCTTCACCTTGCCGAAAACGTCGCTGATCGGCTTTCCGTACAGCGTTTGTCCTACCGCTTTAATTACCGAGAAATGCGCCGCCAGATCCTTATCAGTTCCATGCATATTGCGGCAGAATCCATTTGGGTCCTTAAGAAACCGTTCTCTGTGCACCATGGAATAATGCAGCTCAAATGGAGTCGGATAAACAAATTTCCTACAATGCATTTCATGAACCACGCTCATCTCAATACCTTTAGCGGGGAAGTCAGAACGAGTTTCCATAGCTGCAAGTCCCTTTACATATTTCGTTTTATCCTCCGCGGAAAAAAGCGAGTTAACCACAACAATAAAATCAATATCGCTTTTTCGGGGATTAAAGCAGCCGAACGCCGCAGACCCATGAAGATATACACCTGTGAGCTTCATGCCGAATACACTCCGCGTTAGTTCAACTATATCATCTATAATCATTAAATTTCCTTATTTTAAAAAATTTTTCGCGACCCGACCGTAAAAACTCCGCAAGCTCCGTTTTCACGGTCTCCCGCGAAAAATTTGCTGCGTTGGCGGGCAGCGGTTCTCGGCTTTCAGCAACAAAACTCCGCAAACTCCGTTTTCACGGTCTCCCGTGAAAAATTTGCTGTGTGAGCGGGCATGCAGTTCGCACCATTGAACAATTTAATATTCCGTTCTCAACGCTGCATTCTGTTTATTCTATTATATACCATTTTCCTTACATATTCAAGCCCCTAAACAAAAATGATATTTGTGCAAATTTCATAAAAACGATTACAACATTTGTACATCTTTCAGAAAAAAACATGAAAAAAGTGCTTGCATTTTGAGCAAATTTACTATATAATAAAAATATGATGTTTTGGAAATTGGCGATTTTTAAACATTAGACAGATGCCGTCACTTGTCCGAACGTCAAATTTAACAAGTATAACAGCTTTTTTCCGCTTGAACGCGGGAATATTTAGCAGCTTGACTTACGGAGGTAAAGCAAATGAAAACATTCACAGCCGACAGCATCAGGAACATTGTTCTCACCGGTCACGGCGGGAGCGGAAAGACTGCTTTAGCGGAAGCAATGCTTTTTAAGTGCGGTCTTACCGACAGAATGGGTAATACAGCCGACGGAAACACCGTCTGCGATTTTGACGCGGAGGAGATCCGCAGAAAGATCTCAATAAATGCCGCCGTAGCGAATGCTGTCTGGTTTGATACAAAAATCAACATTATCGACGCTCCCGGTCAGTTTGATTTCATAGGCGGAATGCATGAGGGTATCCGAGCAGCGGAGAGCGTTATTATAACTGTAAACGGCAAGGACGGCGTGTGCCCCGGTACTATAAAAGCGTATAATCTTGCGTTGGAGCAAAACAAGGCGCGTATGCTTGCGGTAACCTGCATGGAGGTGGAAAACAGTGATTTCTACCGCGTCCACACTGAGCTTAAGACCGTTTTTGGTCCGTCTGTGTGTCCTATTGTCGTTCCCTATGATAAGAACGGTCCCGTTGAAGCTTACATAAATCTCATCACCATGAAGGCGTATAAATACGATAAAAACGGCGTTCCCACCGAGGTTGACATGCCAGCGTCGGAGAACCGCATAGCAGGTCTGCGTGCCGCTATGGCGGAGGCAGTCGCGGAAACCAACGATGAGTTTATGGATAAATTCTTCAGCGGCGAGGAATTTACGCAGGAAGAGCTTGTAAAGGGCATTCACGACGGTATCGCGAACGGCGCAATCACACCTGTTGTATGCTGCGCAAACGATACTCTGTCCGGTGTAGATATGCTGTTGGATTCCGTTGTTACCATGCTGCCGTCTCCCAACGAGAGAAAGCTGGAAAAGGTTGACGGCGAGTTAATAGATTACGATGAGAACAAGCCTTTTAAAGCGGTTATCTTTAAAACAGTTGCCGACCCGTTTGTCGGCAAGATAAGCTACGTAAAGGTCGTTCGCGGCAAGCTTGCTTCCAAGAGCGAGATAGTGAATACCGCGGGTGAGCCGCTGAAATTCGGCAAGCTGGTCACGGTTATCGGAAAGAAGCAGGAGGAAGTCTCCGAGATTTGCGCAGGCGATATCGCGGCGGTCACTAAGTTGGACTGCAA
>CAJTMU010000030.1:0-22170 GCA_910577365.1 uncultured Oscillospiraceae bacterium
CCTCTATTTCATAGCCCTCTCTGGACAAAGCGTAGCATACCAATTTGCGTATGTTGTCATCGTCCTCGACCAGGAATATTTTTCCCATATTGGATCCCCCCGTTTAATTATACTACATTGAAGCGGGATTTTCAATGGCTTTTTCCGATCCTCCGATAAGATTTTTATGCTCCCCTGTTATCGCGTAAACTACCCACTCGGCTATATTTTCGGCATGGTCGCCTATTCGCTCGAAATATTTCGCGATCATAAGCAGATCGACAAGCGCCTCGGCGTTTTCATGACCGTTCTGCACGGCGGCGATAAGCTCGTTTTTTATCTTTATAAACAAGGAATCCACCCTGTCGTCCATAGCCGCCACGGAACGCGCCGTCTCTATATCCCTCTTGACAAAGGAGTTTACGCTCTGCGTTACCATTTCCACCGCCGCTCTCGCCATATCCGCCACGTTTATCTTGGCTTGAAGTCCCACGGAGGTCACATATTCGGCGATCTCGGCAATGTCCTTTGACTGATCGCCTATCCGTTCCATATCCGAGATCATTTTAAGCGCTGCCGTCACGGTGCGAAAATCCGTTGCCACGGGCTGCTGACGCACCAACAGCTTCATGCAAAGCTGCTCGATCTCTCGTTCCTTGCGGTCAATCTCACATTCCGCGGACTGCGCTCCCTCCTTCATCTTCGGATTGCTCTCTATAAGGCATTTTACGGCGCAGCTGATTGCGTCCTCGCACAGCGCACCCATCATAAGCAGCTCCGAGTTGAGCCGTGAAAGCTGATCGTCAAAATAACTTCTCATCAGCCGAACCTCCCCGTTATATAATCCTCGGTGCGTTTGTCGGACGGCGTATTGAATATCTTCTCCGTTGAATCGAACTCCACAAGCTCCCCAAGCAGAAAAAACGCCGTCTTGTCGGCGATCCGCGCCGCCTGCTGCATATTGTGCGTCACGATTATTATCGTGTATTTTTTGCGCAGCTCCATGGCAAGCTCTTCTATTTTTGATGTGGAAATGGGATCGAGCGCGGAGGTCGGCTCGTCCATCAGCAACACATCCGGCTCGACGGCGAGAGCACGGGCGATACACAGCCGCTGCTGCTGACCGCCGCTCATTCCGAGAGCGCTTTTCTTCAATCTGTCCTTGCACTCGTCCCATATCGCTGCGCGGCGGAGCGAGCTTTCCACGATCTCGTCAAGCTTGACCCGCGACTTTACTCCGTGTACGCGCGGACCGTAGGCTATGTTTTCGTATATGCTCATCGGAAACGGATTGGGCTTCTGAAATACCATTCCCACGCACTTTCGCAGCATATTCACATCATAGCCGCCGTAAATATTCTCTCCGCGCAGAGTTATCTCGCCCTCGATACGGCAGCCGTCAACGAGATCGTTCATTCGGTTGAGCGATTTCAGAAACGTGGATTTGCCGCAGCCCGACGGACCTATCATCGCCGTTATTTCTTTTTCGGGGATATCTATGTTTATGTCCTTTAAGGCGTGATTTTCACCGTACCAAAGGTTCATATTTTTCGCGCTTATTATGTCCATTTGCGTTCCTTGCCTTTCCCGAGTTTTTTAGCTGCAAAATTCGCGCCGATGTTTATAAGCAGCGTTAAAACAAGCAGTATCGCGGCTATCGCAAAAGCGGTTTCGGTATCGCCGCGTTCCTTGGCGTACACATACAGCGAGACCGCCAGTGTTGAGCCTGCGTTTCCGGCGGTGAACGCCTTGAAAAAACCCAGCACCTCGTTCGCCATTCCCGCCGTAAACATCAAGGCGGCGCTCTCTCCGACTATACGTCCTACGGAAAGTATACAGCCCGTAACTATACCGTCCACAGCCGAGGGCAGAACGGTCGTGCGTATCATATGCCATTTCCCCGCCCCGAGAGCCAGCGCACCCTCTCGGTAACCGTCGGGAACCGTTTTCAGACTCTCCTGCGTCGTGCGAATGATCGTCGGAAGCGTCATTATTACAAGTGTGAGAGAGCCCGCCACAATACTCGTTCCCAGCGAACAGAACTGTACGAAGATCAACATTCCCACAAGTCCGTAGATGATCGACGGAATCCCTGCGAGCGTTTCCGCGGCAAGCTCGATAAGCCTTACAGCTCTCTTGTTTTTCGCATATTCGTTCAGATATACCGCCGCGCCCACGCCTAACGGCAGGACAATGAGCAGCGTAATAAAGATTATATAAAGCGTGTTGAGAATATTGGGAAGTATACCGACCGTATCGTTCAGCAAACTTGGCTTTGACGTGAGCAGACCGAACGTAACGTGCGGCAGTCCTCGGAAAAGTATATAAACGATAATTCCGATAAAGATCATACCCGTAATTCCCGCCGCTGCGAAAACCAGCGCTTTCAGCAGCTTTTCCTTTGCCTTGCGTTTCGCGGAGATCTTTGTGATCATTTCTTATTATCGCCCCTTTTTACTATAAAATTCAGTGTGAGATTGATCAGCATGATAAATGCGAACAGCACCATTGCGATAGAAAACAGCGCCTGTCTTTGCAATCCCGAGGAATAAGACATTTCACTCGCGACCGCGGTAGTTAGAAAGCGCACGCTTTGAAAGATACCGGGCATATTCGGCACGTTTCCCGCGACCATCATAACCGCCATTGCTTCGCCGACCGCTCTGCCGATTCCAAGCACCGCCGCCGCCAGAATACCGCTTTTCGCGGCGGGCAGCGTTACCTTAAATACCGTTTCGGTTTTAGTCGCGCCAAGCGCCAGGGAAGCCTCCTCGTATTCTTTGGGAACGGCTCTGAGCGCGGTCTCGGACACCGAGATAACCGATGGCAGTATCATGATCGATAAAACGAGCATCGCCGAAAACAGATTAGCGCCGTCGGGCAGCCCGAAAATCTCTCTTACCGCGGGAACGACGATTATCATACCGATAAGGCCGTACACCACCGAGGGGATTCCCGACATAAGCCCCACAAGCCCTCTTGTGAGCGCCGCCGTTTTTCCGTTTGCGTATTTTGCGGCAAAAACCGCGCACAGTATTCCGACGGGAACACCGACGAGAATTGCTCCGAAAGTTCCGTAAACCGAAGTGAGGATAAACGGCAGTATGCCGAACGACGGTTCCGCCGCCGTAGAAGCCCATTTCGTTCCGAACAGGAAATCAGCGAGCCCTATCTCCCTTATAGCCGGCACGCCCGAAATTATCAGGAAAACCGTTATTATCACAACAAACCCGACCGCGATAAATCCGCATACCGTAAATAACGTCCGCATCACCGCTTCAAGCAGATCGGCGGCTTTTTTCAGTCCGCCCTTGCGGACATTGCTTTTCGGTGCTGACACATCAATCGCTTGCATTTTGCACCTCCTTATCCGAAAACTCCGTGTGTACTCTTTCCGCCTCTTCCCGCGCCTCCAAAAAAGCTTCTGCAGCAATCGGGTCGAAATCACTGCCAATTCCGCGCTCTATTATATCAAAACATTCTTCGAGCGGCATCGCTTTGCGGTAACAGCGATCCGCCGATATTGCGTCAAAAACGTCCGCTATTGCAACTATCCTTGCACAAAGAGGAGTTTCCTCTCCCGACAGCCCCATGGGATAGCCCTTGCCGTTCCATTTTTCGTGGTGATAAACAACGATATTATATGCCATTTCACGCTGCCTTTTCCCAATGAGTGACAAAACTATCTCGCCACCAAGCTGCGTGTGGCGCTTCATTATCTCAAACTCTTCTTCGGTAAGCTTGTCGGGCTTTGTGAGTATCGAATCGGGGATAAATATTTTTCCGATATCATGCAGCGATGCAAATTTCACAAGCTCTTTAATATAATTTTTCGTAAGTATATCGCTATAATATCCGAGCTTTTTCATCTCCGCCACGATAAGCTTTGTGTATCGGCTCACCCGAAATACGTGCTTGCCCGTGCTGCTGTCGCGGCTCTCAATAAGCGCGGAGATGTTTATTACATTCTTTTTGTTCATATGCCCCCGCCATCACTTCGCAACGGGAACCGCCCCCGCCTTTTCTATGTACGTCGCGCCGTCATTGCTCAGGCAGAAATCAAAGAAGTCCTTCGCTGCCCCCTTCAGCTCAGCACCATTCTTGGTGACAAGCACGAAATTACGCTGGATCTTATACTCCCCGTTTAATATAGTACCGTTGGTGGGAGTCACACCTTCCACGCTTACCGTTTTGACAGTATCGCCGACGGAAGCCAACGACGCGTAGCCGATAGCGTTGGGATTCGATGAAACGGTCTGGATCACATCGCCCGTGGAAGTAAGTTCCTGATTGTATTTGCACTTTTCTTTGGTATCGGTGATGGATTCAAAGCCGTCGCGCGTTCCCGAAGCCGCTTCTCTGCCAATGCACACAACGGGAGCGTCGCTGCCGCCAACGTCTTTCCAGTTGGTTACCTCGCCGGTATAAAGCTTTGCGATCTGCTCAACAGTAAGATCGGCAACGGGGTTTTCGCTGTTTACGACAATTGCGATGCCGTCTATCGCGACAACCGTTTCGTTGAGATTTGCCTTTTCCTCGTCCTTGAGGTTGCGACTTGCAAGTCCGATATCGCAGCTGCCGCTCTCTACGGCTTTTATACCGGAACCGGAGCCCGTGGGATTGTACGTGACTTTAACATCTTCGTGCTTTTCCATATAAGCCTCGCTGAGGAAACCGATAACCTTTTCCATAGAGGTCGAGCCGTCCGTGGAGACCGTCTGCTCCCCCTTGCTGCAACCCGTCAACGCGCTCATAGCCAATACAGCGGCGACCGCCGCACAACCGATAACTTTCAATGCTCTCATAGTAAATCTCCTTTGAATGTTTTTGTTTTGCAATATCAGTTTATCACATTCAATGTAAAGTCCGAAAGCACGGTTGTGTAAATTGTATGTAAAGGTTTAATTCAAGGCGACTGTTCTTTGTTTACAGCGACTCAAATTTTGACTTGATTTTTGGTTCTGTTTATGCTATAATATCTACAGTACATCGTATCTTGACCACATATCTTGTTACCCGCCCCTCAATCGGTTGACCACATATCTGACCATAGACAGCTTCGGAGCACACGGAAACAGCGGATACAAGACTGCTAAAGAGGATATGTTGTGGAACGGAAACGGCTATAAAAAGCCAATTGCGGCGGAGAGGACATTAAATTCACTCTTCGGGACGCAGAGGTCGCGTGTTCAAATCACGTCGTCTCGACCATGATAAAGTAACCAAAAAGATATTATGCCCACAAAAGGCTGTGTAAAGCCATTTGTGGGCATGAATTTTGTAAAAAATGTCCGCCGTAGATATTTTAGACACGAAAATGGACTCAAACTCGTCTCTACAAAATTTGGGGGTTTATTTAAGTTGCATAAAACGCTGATTTGCTCCATGTCAAAAATACAGAGCAAAATAAAAGAGATTAAAAAAAGCATGTGGAAATTCACCAACATTATATGGCGTTGGTGAATTTTTTATTAAGACAAATTCGGTGTGAAATTCCATTGGTGTCATGCTTTTAACTGCTTTCATTTCTCAATTCTGTCAGCGGCCGTTCTACTCTAAGTTCCATCAATTTTTAAGTAACGCGTTACTCATTTCCACTTTTTGTTTCAAGTGTTTTGTTTTTAGCACAAAGTTTTCTTTGCAATACCCCCCTTTAGGCAATACGGAAAAAACTCTTGACTTAAGGGGTAAAATGTGGTACAATGTATAAGAATATAAATGGGGGGGAGCAATATGAGAAAGGGCAGAATAATTGTTCTTGAGGGGCTGGACGGCTGCGGAAAAAGCACGCAGCTTGATTTGGCGGCAGACTGCCTTATCAGCCGTGGAACAGAATGCCGGATGATCAGCTTTCCTGAATACGGTTCGGACAGCGGGCGAATTATCTCCAAGTATTTGGGGGGAGACATTCCTTGTAAGGGTGAAACCGGCGTCTATGCGGCTTCTTCTTTTTATGCAATTGACAGATATATTAGCTTTGTGAAAGATTGGAAAAAGGATTACGAACGCGGTGCAGTCATACTTTCGGGGCGCTATACCTCGTCAAATATTATTTATCAGATGACAAAAGCTGAAAATCGAGATGATTTTCTGAATTGGCTGACAGATTACGAGTATAATAAACTTGGACTTCCTAAGCCCGATACGGTGATTTTTCTTGATATGCCGCCAAAGGTGTCCCAGAAGCTGTTGTCAAAGCGCTATGACGGAGACGAAAGCAAAAAGGATATACATGAACGCAATCAGATATTTTTGGATGAATGCCGAAAAAGTGCGTTGTATGCTGCAAAGCTGCTGAACTGGAAAATAATTTCCTGTGCGCGAGAGGAAGAACCGAGGGATATTCACGAAATACATGAGGAAATAATAAGAATAATTGATAACGGATAGCGGCGGATTGTTTTAAGCCGCTCCGACGGGCAGGAGAAACGTTATGGAACGGACGGGTCTGGCGAAAGACGAAAAACGTGCTCTAAGGCGGGAGCTTATCGCGCTGAGAAAGGCGCTTTCCGCAGAGGAGAAACGTGCGGCGGACGACAGGATATTTGCACAGATTAAGCCGCTGTTGAATAATGCGGGCTCCGTTTTCACTTATGTGTCCACTCCGTTTGAAACTGATACGCACCGGATCATTGATTACTGCTTTGATAATGGCATACCCGTTGCTGTTCCAGTTAGCGGTGACGATGAGATAAGGTTTTATTTTCTTGGCGGGTGGAACGAACTGTCGGTAGGACGATTTAATATTTTAGAGCCGGTAAACCGAGATAACGAAGCGATTTCCGATGTAAGCACAGTTTGTATCGTTCCTGCACTGAGCGCCGATGAGAACGGTTACAGGCTTGGATACGGCGGTGGGTATTACGACAGATATCTGGCTGGCTTCAACGGGTTAAGTGTGGTTATTTCCTACGGCGCACTTCGCCGCACTATACCTGCGGAAGAGCATGATATCCGTGTAAATATCAGCATTTTCGGCTGAAATTTGTGGATTAATACAAAGGGGAGGAAACAATCGCGGTTTCTGTTTGTCAAATGAATCTTGTTACGCGATTTTACAGACCGCGTTTTATTTCTTGATGGAATTTAAAAGAATAGAGATAACTGACAGGGCGCGTGCATCTGAACTGCTTGCGCAATCTGGGTTTCTTGGTTGTGAGTATACTTTTGGGAATAATTTTGTATGGCGGAATTTCTATAATGTGGAAATAGCTTTTGCGGAGGGATTTTATTTCTGCAAGTATGGCAGAAAGAACGATGTTAAATTCAGCTATCCCGCGGGTCGCTCTTTGTCGGATGACGATATTAAAAGAGCAGTGGAGCTTCTTGACGGATATTGCCGCGAAACGGAAACAAAGCTTGTTTTCTCAGCGAGTGGTGGGATAACGCGGCGTTTGTTGGAGCTTTACCCCGAATCAAAAGCAGAATACAGCCGCGATACAAGCGATTATATTTATCTTGCGGAGGAGCTTACCCAACTTAAAGGAAAAAAATACCACGCTAAGCGCAATCATCTTAACCGTTTCTATGAGAATAACTGGAGCTTTGAGCCGCTTACGGCGGACAACATGGAAGAGTGTATAGAGATGAACGAGCGTTGGTGCGGCGAGAATATTGACTGTGCGGTAATTTCCGACGCTGAGCGGAGCAGCAGACTGGACGAGGAATGCATCGTGCGGTGCAGCTTTAAATATTTTAATGAACTGGGATATATCGGCGGAGTGCTTCGCGTGGACGGTAAAGTACAGGCGTTCACATTCGGAGAGTCAGCATCAAAGGAATGCTTTGTGGTTCATGTGGAAAAGGCTCTGAGAGATTATCAGGGGGCATATACAGCCATAAACCGCGAGTTTGTAAAGTCACTTGGAGGAAAATACAGATATATAAACAGAGAGGAAGATACAGGCGCGGAAAATCTCCGCAAGGCAAAGCTGTCATATCACCCTGTGTTTCTGGAAGATAAATATTTTGTAGAGATAATTCGTTAAAGGCAAAAAGCGGAAAGCAGAGCGGCAAGAATCAATTAAGCCTTTGATAAGTTAAATTGCGTTAAATTTAGGAGGTAAATTATGATTTATGTGTTTTTGGCAGAGGGTTTCGAGGAAACTGAAGCTATTGCGCCGATAGACATGCTCAGGAGAGCAGGCAAAGATGTAATTACCGTAGGGATAAAGCATGATGATATCCGCAGCTCGCATGACGTGCCTGTTTTGTGCGACATGACGGATATGCAGGTGCAGCTTGATGAGCAACTGGAAATGATAGTGCTTCCCGGGGGAATGCCGGGAACGCTGAACCTAGAGGAAAATCAGGTGGTACAAGCAGCTTTAAGCTACTGCGCAGAGAAAAATATCCCCATCGGAGCTATTTGTGCGGCACCTTCGATATTGGGAAAGGCAGGTCTACTTAAGGGAAGGGAAGCTATTTGCTTTCCTGGCTTTGAGAAGTATCTTGTTGGAGCGAAGATATCTGACAGTAAAGTAGTGACCGATGGAAATATAACCACTGCCGCGGGTGCGGGGGTTGCAATAGAATTTGGGCTGAGATTGGTTGAGATACTTTGCGGCAAGGATAAAGCCCAATCGCTGCGGGCGGCTATACAAAGCGATTAAACTATTATAACAAAACAATATGAGGAACGGCTGCGCGGCGTATCTTTCGGACTCCTGTCCGAGTGAGCTTTGCGAAGCCGGAAAAGTGGGGCATAATTATGGACGAGCAGGATTACAACGATCTGGACAGAACTCAGGAGATGGACAGCATAGAGCAGAGGGACGCGTTTTCCAGGGGCATAACCCCGCGTGATGAGTTTACGGAACTTAACTCTGCGGATATGGACAAAACTCTGCGCATGGATGCTATATCGGATGACGAATACAAAACAGAAGCATTTGCCGAGAACAGCGAATATCCCTATGAAGACGGACGCTATTCCGCGCCGAATCCCGTAAAGCGGCGCCGCAAAAAGAAAAAGCGCATAAATCACACCCGCACCATGGCGCAGGTGTTTCTCGGCGTACTTATTTCTGTGGTGGCAACCTGTCTTGGAATTGCTCTTTCTGTGCAGGTCATCACCGCTATACGTGATATTACAGGTATGGCAAAGAATAAGATTACAAGGGAAGTGGAGATCAGCGAGTCAATGAACACTGACGATATCGTTGATTTGCTTCATGAAGAGGGTCTTATACAGATGCCATGGCTTATGAAGGCGTATATACGTTTTTCAGATAAGGAAGATGGATTCCTGAACGGCAGCTACGAATTAAGTTCTAATATGTCATACAGCACACTTATTACGGCGCTGAAAAGTGTCAAGAAGTATACCGAAACGGTTATGGTAATGATACCCGAGGGAAGCACCGCGCAGCAGATAGGCGCACTTTTGGAGGAAAATTACGTATGCCGCGCGGAGGATTTTGAAAAATTCTACCGTGAAAAGCTTGATAAATATGATTTTGAAGAGCAGATAAACTTAAACCCCAATCGCTTATACGCGCTGGAGGGCTACCTGTTCCCCGATACCTACGAGTTTTATGTTGTCGACGATTTGAAGAAAAATCCTGATTTTGACACTGAGCAGTATGCGAAAAATGCGGCTGAGAAAATGTTCGGCAACTTTGAGGACAAGCTGACCAGAAGCATGCTTGAGCGCATGGAGGAGCTTGGCATGAGCATTGACGAAACCATTATACTCGCTTCGCTCATTCAGAAAGAGGGTACAAACGAGGAAAATATGTCAATGATATCTTCTGTATTCCACAATCGTATGAATAACAGCGAGATATTCCCTCTGCTCCAGTCCGATACCACATACACCTATATTGAGGACTGCATAGAGCCTGTTCTCAGCGGTGACAGGCTGACTGAAGTATCCGACGCGTATGATACCTACAAGTGCGAGGGACTGCCTGCTGGAGCCGTATGTAACCCGGGTGTGGAGGCGATAACCGCAGCGCTGTATCCCGCTGAGAGCGATTATTTCTACTTCCTGTGCAGCGAGGATGGAGTATTCTACTACGCGCAGACAGAGGAGCAGCATAATCAGAACATTATTGACGCTGAGCTTCGGGGAGAATAATATGACGAATTATACCGAGCTGTTAGCCCCTGCGGGGGACGAGGAGAGTCTGAGAGCGGCGCTGGATTTCGGCGCGGACGCGGTATATCTCGCGGGGAGAAGCTACGGCATGAGAGCGGGCGCGAAGAATTTCGATGAGGAAGGTTTGCGAGGCGCGGTCGCGGCTGCACATGAAAAGGGAGTAAAGATATACCTTGCGGTAAATATTATCCCATCAAACAGCGAGGCGGACAGCTTTCCCGATTATATCAGAGCCGCCGCCGCGGCTGGTGTCGATGCGGCAATAGCAGCCGATCTTGGTGTGATATCAATGATAAGGGAAAACGCCCCCGAACTTGCAATACATGCTTCCACGCAGACGGGAGTGGTAAACTTCCGCACCGCGCGCGAGCTGTACAAAATGGGCGCGCGGCGCGTGGTGCTTGCGCGGGAGCTGTCGCTGGGTGACATAAGGACTATCCGCGAAAGGATACCCGATGATATGGAGATTGAGGTATTTGTTCACGGAGCAATGTGCGTCAGCTTTTCGGGGCGGTGTCTTATATCGGAGTATCTCACCGGCAGGAATGCCAACCGTGGGGAATGTGCGCAGCCATGCCGCTGGGGATATTATCTCATGGAAGAAAAGCGCCCTAACGAGTTTTACAAGGTGTTTGAGGACGAGCGGGGGAGCTATATCCTCAACGCGCGCGATATGTGCATGATAGAGCATATTGACGATCTGATCGAAGCGGGGGTAACAAGCCTTAAGATTGAGGGCAGGGCAAAATCTGCGTACTACACGGCGCTTACGGTTAACGCATACCGTGCGGCGCTTGACGCAGTGAAAAGAGGCGAAAAGCCGCCGCACTGGGTGATTGATGAGGTGAATAAAATCAGCCACAGACCCTACTGCACGGGCTTTTTCTACGGCGATCCCCGTGAGGGAAGCGGAACTCAGAACCCAAAGGAAGTCAGCAATGGCGGTCAGTATTTTACGGACAGCGGATATATTCGGGAGTATGATTTTGTGGGTACAGTCGATGATTGTGCCGATGGCATCATGAGCATAATACAGCGGAATTACTTCACGCTATCCGATGAAATGGAGCTGCTTGCACCCGGCAGAGAGCCGATACGCTTTGCGCCCGAAAAGCTGCTCAACTCACAGGGAGAGCGCATAGAGGTGGCTCGTCACGCCATGGAAAAGCTCACGGCGGTTACGGATATCTCTGTGCCATGTGGGTCTTTAATTAGAAAAAGGGTAAAGGGCGTTTAAGGGAGAGATATTAGGCGGCAGGGAAGCACACTAAAATGTGAAAGATTGCATATGCAGAGACATTGTGCTTCAATCCCGCCTTTTTGTAAGAAAGCGAAAACTATTCCGCGCACTGCGCGGTATCTGTATTATTTATTACATTGAGCAGGCTAAAAGATGTGCGGTCATAGGCGCTGAGGGATAGCGTAAGTTGAACACTAACACTTGGACTTTCCGCAAGCTCCCAAACAGCAAATACATATTGAAGCGGAGTGTTGATTGTCGGGCGGATTGGTACAATCGCTGTAAATTCTGCTTTGCAGCGGTTCGGAAAGTCCTTTATAAATAATGCGAAGAACATATTAGAATTAGGAGGAAATATGTACAGGTTTCAAAACAAAGAACTCGGAATTGACGAGCGTGTAAAGGCTCTGTTGGAGGAACTGGCGCTTGAGGAAAAGCTGACCCTGCTGACCACAAGGCAGCAGGCTGTACCGCGGCTGGGTCTGCGGGAATTTGTTATAGGAACGGAGGTCGCTCGCGGGCTGGTTTGCCGCGGTGAATTCGGTGATGAGGTTTCTACGGTGTTCCCCGAGCCGTTTGGGCTTGCGGCTACATTTGACACGGAGCTTATGCGCTCGATAGGTGAAATTACCGGCATTGAAACGCGTATATATCATAAAAAGGGAAAGGCTTCACTGTGCGTGTGGGGTCCTACGGTAGACGCTGAGCGCGACCCTCGCTGGGGAAGAACTGAGGAGGGCTACGGCGAAGATCCATTTCTTATTGGCATGATGTCCACGGAATATACCAAAGGAATGTGCGGGAGTGACGAGAAAGGCTATACCCGTCTGATACCCACGCTCAAGCATTTTTACGCAAATAATAACGAGGAGGAGCGCGCCATTGATAACGCGTCGATACCCCTTGGGCTTAAGCATGATTATTATCTCAAATCATTTGAGTACGCGATAAAAAGCGGCGGCGCAAAAAGCCTTATGACTGCCTATAATTGTATAAACGGTGTCGAGGGGCTTTGCAATCCCGAGGTGGGCGAGCTGTGTGAAAAGGAATGGGGAATGCTGTTCGCTGTGACGGACGGCGGCGATTTTGTGCAGAATGTGCAGTACCACCGCTCAGACCCGAACCATGCCGAGGCGTTTGCGCGCATATACAAAAATCACGGTGCGGAGATAATGACCGATGATTCAACGATAGTTTCCGCGGCGGCGAGAGAAGCGCTGGAGCGCGGACTTATATCCGAAAAGGATATTGACAGGGCGCTTTTCGGGGTATTAAAGGCGAGATTTATGCTCGGTGAGATTGATAATGCCGAGAACATTTTCGATTATCCCGATGATATGGTTTGCTGCGCGGATCATTACGCCGTAACCGAGCGCGCTGCCGAAGAATCGGTGATACTGCTGCGAAACAGCCGTGACATACTGCCGTTTTCCAAAAAGGAAAAGCTGGCGGTAGTGGGAGTTCATGCGAATATGAATTTCCGCGACTGGTACACGGGTACTTCCGACAGAAATTCAACCATACTTGATGAGATAACAGCCGCGGTAGGTCGCGAGAATGTTGTGTACGATTCTGGAAATGATGTGATAGCGCTCAGAAACGCAGCAGATGGATTTTATTTATCCGTCGGCAATGACGGCATACTGAGAGCGGACAGCGCCCTTATCAACGAGAACTGTCTGCTGGAGCTGTATGAGTGGGGAGACGGCGCGGTATCGCTGCGTTCAAAGGTGAACGGTAAGTTTATGTGCGACGCGGGGGTTATGAAATTCACCTCTGACGAGCCTTACGGTTGGTTTGTCAAGGAAAAATTCACTCTTGAGAGGAACGGCAGGGATTGCATTCTGCGCAACTGGCAGGAAAGGTTCCTGTATGTTACGGAAAAGGGAGAGCTGGCAGTTACGAGCGACCTCAAGCCCAAGAAAAATTCTGTTTTCAACATGGAGATTTTTTCATCAGGCGCGGAGCGCGTAAGACAGGTGGTGACAGAAGCTCACCAAACGGTGGTATTCTGCGGCAACAATCCGTTGATTAACGCGCGTGAGGGTTACGACAGAAAGCATCTGCGTATGCCCGAAAAGCAGATAGAACTGCTTGATACCGCCCTTACATTCAATGAAAACACGGCGCTGTTTCTGGTCTCTGGGTATCCCTACGCGCTGGACGATGGTCGGCGCGCGGACGACGTGTGTCTTATGCACGACGAAAGACTTACGGCAGTGATGCATATCACGCACGCGGGTCCCGCACTCGGCACGGCGGTAACTAAAACACTGTTTGGTGATATCTCTCCCGCAGGACGCTGCCCAATGACATGGTACAGCAGCGAAAAGGAGCTTTGCGGCATAAAGGACTACAACATAATTCGTACCCGCAGTACGTATCTGTACTATGACGGTGTTCCGCTTTTCCCGTTCGGGCATGGGCTTAGTTATACCGTTTTCAGATACGGGGCGCTTAAGGTGAATAAAAGCTCCTTTGCGGACGGCGATACGGTAGAAGTAACACTCGATGTGGAAAATGCGGGAATGCATGACTCTGCGGAGGTAGTGCAGCTCTATGCGGTGGCTCCGCGCTTTTCAGGCGGAGTTCCGCGAAAGCGCCTTTGTGCTTTTAAGCGCGTGTTTATTCCCCACGGTGAGCGTGTGAGCGTTACTTTGAGTTTTGATGCTAACGAGCTGTCAATGTGGGATATCAACACAAGCTCATCGGTTCTGTTCAGCGGATCTTATGAGCTTCAGGCGGGAGCCTCCAGCGAAGATATACGTCAAACTGCTGATATAAAGATAAACGGCGCGGAATATGAGGGCATAGACGTTTCCAAGGCAGTGCCCGCATCGGCTTCCTTTGATTATGTCGGTGTGACATTCGAGGCGGACAGGGAACTGCGTGAGTATGCCCTTATAAACGACTGGCAGAGCTTTTTAAGGTATGAGAGATGTAAGCTGAGCGGCGGCAGAAAGGCGGAGATAGAGGTTTCAAATCCCGGCTCGGCGACAAATCTGACGATAATCTGCGAGGATACGGGCGCTCCCGTTGCAGTGTTTGATGTTCCCGCCACCAATAGCTACACGGAGTTTGTTAAACTGACAGTTGATGCAGAACCGCTGAACGGAACGTTTGATTTGAAAATAACCGGCGGATTATTAGGTTTGAGATATTTCAAAATCGGCTCATGAAGCCAAGCTGTGCAAGTTAAGGAGTATTTATGACAAATCAGGAAATATTGTCGCATATAGACCACACGCTGCTTAAAGCGGACGCTTCTGCGGAGCAGATAGAGATGCTATGCGGGGAAGCCTTGGAGTATCATACGGCAAGCGTGTGCATACCAGCGGGTTATGTTAAATTTGCGCGCGAAAAATTTCCGGAGCTGAATATCTGCACGGTTATCGGCTTTCCGCTGGGATATTCCACCGCGGCGGCAAAGTGCTTTGAAGCGGAGGACGCGATTAAAAACGGGGCTGACGAAATTGATATGGTGATAAACCTCGGCGACGTTAAAAACGGCGATTTCGGCGAAGTCGAGCGCGAGATTGCGGCGGTAAAGCGTTCCTGCGGCGATAAAATTCTCAAGGTAATTATTGAAACCTGCTATCTCACACGAGAGGAAAGGATAGCTTTGTGCTGTTGTGTTACCCGTGCTGGCGCGGATTATATCAAGACCTCGACGGGTTTCGGAAGCGCGGGCGCGGATATCGAGGACATACGGCTATTCGCGGAGCATATCGGGGAGAACGTGAAAATAAAGGCGGCGGGCGGTATACGCACCCGCGAGGATATGGAGAAATTTCTCGCGGCGGGCTGCGACCGCATAGGAACAAGCGCGGCAAAGCTGTTGATGAGCGGCGATACGCACTGACACAAAGGGGGAGCGAAATGGCTGAGCTTTCAAAAGAGGAGCTTACCGAGCTTGTAGAATCTATTATGACAGTGCGTGACAAAAGGACGGGAAGAAAGCTGTCGGAGCAGGAACACTGCGATCTGGTAAATAAATTCAGAAAAAGCATAAACCATCCGGGGGGCAGCGACCTGATATATTACCCGCAGCTAATCGCGGAGTTCGTGGGCTTAAACCGCGAGCCTACCGTTGAGGAAATAGTGGAACTGGCGATAAGGGGCGCTTCGGAATGACGGAGGAATTATGGCTGAACGAGTTTTTTTGATAGTTCTTGACAGCTTCGGGATAGGAGAAATGCCCGACGCGGCGGATTTCGGCGACGCAGGCAGCAATACGCTGCGTTCCTGCTTCAAGACGGGCTTGCTGAACGTCCCGAATATGCGGGAGCTTGGGCTTTTCAATATCGATGGCGTGGAGGTCGGGGAAAAATGCCCCGCGCCGCGCGGAGCCTACGGCAGGCTGTCGGAGCTTTCCAAAGGCAAGGATACCACCACGGGGCATTGGGAGATAGCGGGGCTGGTCTCCCAAAAGCCGTTTCCCACCTTTCCCGAGGGATTTCCCGAGGAGGTGATCAAAAGGTTTGAGGAAGCGACAGGGCACGGGGTGCTGTGCAACAAGCCTTATTCGGGTACTAAGGTCATTGCGGATTACGGCGAGGAGCATATGCGCACGGGAGCGCTTATTGTCTACACTTCGGCGGACAGCGTTTTCCAGATAGCCGCGCATGAAGACGTTGTGCCCGTTGAGAAGCTGTATGAATATTGCCGTATCGCGCGTGAGATACTCACGGGAGAATACGCCGTGGGAAGGGTTATCGCGCGCCCGTTCGAGGGGGAATATCCTTTTGTAAGAACACCGCGGCGGCATGATTTCTCTCTGCTGCCTCCGCGTGACACCATGCTTGACAAGCTGTCGCGGGCGGGCAGGGAAGTTATCGGTATCGGCAAAATTTACGATATTTTTGCGGGAAAGGGTTTAACGCTCTGCGACAGAGAGATCGGCAACAACGCGGATATGGAGATAACCTCGAAATATCAGCAAACGGATTTCAGCGGCTTGTGCTTCACAAACCTTGTGGATTTCGATATGCAGTATGGACACCGCCGCGACCCCGCGGGCTACGCAAACGCTCTGAATGAATTTGACGAGTGGCTGGGCGGTTTCATGGGCAAAATGCGCCCCGACGATGTTCTGATTATAACCGCCGACCACGGCTGCGACCCCTGCCACAGCGGCACGGATCACACCCGCGAATATATCCCGCTGCTGATATACGGAAACGGGATTGCTGCGGGGAACCTCGGCACAAGGGCGGGCTTTGACAATATCGCGGACAAAGTTCTTGCGCTACTCGGTTCGGAATAATCAAACCCCGACATATATGACAAAAATAATTAAGAAATGATATATTTCACAATGCTTAAGTGATAATATAAAAAGAAAGGCGGCAGGTTAATGGCGGAGCAGTGCAGGGGAAGGGCGCAGGCGCTCGTAGTCCGAGGAAAACGGGTGCTTATGGTCAAGCACAGGCAGGACGGCGAGGAATACTGGGTTCTTCCGGGCGGCGGTATCGAAAATGGGGAAGAACCCGAAGAAGCGGCGCTGCGTGAGCTGGCGGAGGAATGCGGCATGAGCGGCACGGTGCTCCGATTTGCGTGTTATCTTGCGCATGCGGGCGACGACGGAGCGCATTACACCTATCTTATCGACGCTGGCGGGCAGGAGCCTGTTCTGGGCACCGACCCCGAGCTTGACGCGGAACAGCAGAAACTTGCGGATGTCGCGTGGAAGTCGCTTGACGAGCTTTCGGAGCGCGACAGGGCTTGGCTTTTCGGCAGCGGTCTGCTCTGTTGCGCCGAAATCGAGAGTGAGTTGGAAAGCTGGACAAGGGAGATTATCTCGCCGAAAAGGAGCGTTAAATGACATGGAGCGTGAGCGGGAAATTGTGATACGCGCAGCCGTCCCGAGTGACAGCGACGATATATGCAGGCTGAGCGAGAAGGAGCTTGGGTATTCCTACCCGCGTGAAAAAACGCGGGAAAAGCTCGTTCGTCTGCTTGAAAGCGCTTCCGACAGGATATTTGTAGCGATAGACGGCGGACGGGTAATCGGGTATATTCACGCGTGCGATTATGACGTTTTGTACGCGCCGCATATGAAAGACATCTTGGGCATCGCGGTAAGTTCCGATTTTCGCCGCAGGGGCGCGGGCAAAGCCTTAATCCGCGCTGTGGAGCAATGGGCGGCGGAGAGCGGTGCGGCGGGAATACGCCTTGTTTCCGGCAAGACCCGCGAGGGCGCGCATGCCTTTTACCGCGGGATAGGCTTTACGGGCGGTAAGGAGCAGCTCAATTTCAAAAAGCTTCTTTGAATCGCGGTCGGAGGAAATGAATATAAAATAAATGAGTATTATAAGGACGCATGACATAACGTTACACGGAGGCAATGAGAGGTATAAAATCGTTCTTCGCCCGCTTTCTGACAAATATCTGCCATATCTGTACAGGTGGAATTCCGATCCCGAGGTGCTGTATTGGTCGGAGGGCGAGGACGTTCAAAGCTATCCGCCGGAGACAGTCCATCGTATATACGGTGGAATATCGCGGGATAACCCCTGCTTTGCTGTCGAGGTGAACGACGAAATTATCGGCGTATGCTGGTTGCAAAAAATGAATATTCCCGAGGTCAGTAAAATGTACGCTGCCGATGCCGACATAAGAAGGGTCGATATGACTATCGGTGAAAAAGCCTTTTGGGGCAAGGGCATCGGAACGCTTTTTGTCGGTATGCTGGTAAAGTATGCGTTTGAATGTGAGTGTGTAGACGTTCTGCACTGCTTTTGCGAGGATTATAATTTTAGGTCAAGGCGCGTTTGGGAAAAGAACGGCTTTCGTCTTATGCTGACGGAGGATATCCCGCAGCCCCATAAGGACAGGCTGCAATACCATTGGCGTCTGACAAAGGACGAGTATCGGGAACGATATGAAGTTACGCTGTAAACAAAAGTTAATATTAAATATATGGAGGAAAGAAAAATGAGCGAATGTTCACATGATTGCGGAAGCTGTTCCGCCAACTGCTCCGAGCGTCAGCCCGAGAGCCTTATCGAAAAGCCCCATGAGCTTAGCAGGATAAACAAGGTGATAGGCATAGTAAGCGGAAAGGGCGGCGTCGGCAAGTCGCTTGTTACCTGCCTGTCGGCTGTGCTGATGAACCGCCGCGGCTTCAAGACCGCCGTATTGGACGCAGACATAACGGGACCTTCTGTTCCCAAGGCTTTCGGGCTTACCGAAAAGGCGCAGGGCAACGAGACCGCTATTTATCCTGTGATAACCAAAAAGGGGATAAAGGTGATGTCGGTAAACCTGCTGCTGCCCGACGAGACCGCTCCCGTTATCTGGCGCGGTCCGATAATAGCGGGTACCGCGAAGCAGTTCTGGACAGATGTGGTGTGGGACGATGTGGATTATATGTTCGTGGATATGCCCCCGGGAACGGGTGATGTACCGCTTACGGTTTTCCAGTCAATACCGCTGGACGGCATAATCGTAGTTACTTCGCCTCAGGAGCTTGTATCAATGATAGTCGGCAAGGCGGTAAAAATGGCGGAGATGATGAACGTGCCGATAATCGGGCTTGTGGAAAATATGAGCTACGCTGTATGCCCCGATTGCGGAAAGCAGCTTAAGGTCTTCGGAGAGAGCCATATTGAGGAAACAGCGGAGAAATTCGGCTTGAAGGTGCTGGCAAAGCTACCGATAGACCCTGAAACGGCAGGGCTGGTCGACAAGGGTTTGCTTGAGCTGACGGAATCGACCGCCGCCGACCCGATAGCCGATGCGGTGGAGGAGTTTTGCAAATGAGCGGGCGCAAGGGCGAGCTGGCGTATGAGAATTTCCTGAAAGGGTATAATTGTACGCAGGCTGTCGCGGTTGCGTTTGCGGAGGAACTGGGGCTTCCCGATGAAATGGCAGCGCGGCTTTCGTCGGGCTTTGGCGGCGGCATGGGCCGCATGAGGGAGGTCTGCGGTACCTTTTCGGGGGTGGTGCTGGTGTTAAGTCAGCTTTATGGTTACTCCGAACCTAAAAATCTTGCAGCGAAAGCGGAACTGTATGAGCGCATACGTGAGCTTGCCGACCGTTTCCGCGCCGTAAACGGAAGTATCATATGCAGGGAGCTTCTCGGTCTTAAAGAGGCTGAAAAGTCCGCTGTGCCCGAGGCGCGCACTCCCGAATATTACAAAAAAAGACCCTGTCCCGAGCTGTGCAGGTTTGCGGCGGATATGCTTGAGCGGTATATCGATGAAAACGGCAGGGATTAGTAGCATTCGCGCCGCTTCGTGGTAAGCGGCGTGGAAATCACTACATATTCAGCAAAAGGAACAAAAGCCATTCCGCACATTGTTCAGGAATTCAAGACTTTAGGTGCAATTTTAAATCCATAAAACAAAAAATATGCGGCAAGGGCGTTGAAAGCAAACATTAACTGACCACCCGCGCAGGAAAGCTGTGTACGCGAAAGTCAACAAAACGCCCACGCAGGAATTTTGTGCAAGCCGGTGGTAAAGCGGAGTGAAGCGCAGCGAAACGGAGCTTTGCCACCGAGGTTAACTCCGTTTTACGCGAAGTGTAAAACGGAGTGGTGCGGAAAATTTCTTTAGATAATCGGCTCTTGGTCAACAAAACGCAAGCGCGGAAAATTCGTGTTTAAATAATGCAGGAAATTCAAATTTAAATAAGGAGGATATTATGCTGAAAAAAATTATAGTTGCACTTACCGCTGCGGCGCTTTGCGCAGCTTTGGCGGGGTGCGGGAACAACGGAGAGGGAGGTTCGGCTCCGCTGGAGAGCGTTGACGATTCGGATATCGCACACACCGTCGAGGCGGAAGCGCCCGATGTTATCAAGCCGCTTGAAAGCTACGCGGAGGATAGCCTTGTTTATCGCGCCGAATCCATGAACGCTGTTGAATTTACTAAGGCAATGCAGCCCGGCTGGAATTTGGGCAACACTCTCGACGCGACGGGCGGCGAGACGTCATGGGGCAATCCCAAGACAACTCCAGAGCTTATTCAGAAAATCAAGGAGGAGGGATTCAATTCGATTCGCATTCCCATAACATGGGGACATATGATGAACGATGAAAACATTATTGATGCGACTTATCTGGCACGCACCAAGGAAGTTATAAACTACGCGCTTAACGCGGATCTACTGGTGTTTGTAAATATTCACCATGATTCGTGGGAATGGCTGAACAAGATAACCCCCGGCGAAAACGATGCTAATTATCTAAAATTCAGAAGTATCTGGGAGCAGCTTGCCGAAGCGTACAAGGATTATCCCCGCGCAGTCATCTTCGAGTCGATAAACGAGCCGAGCTTTGACAATGAGAGCACTTATGCGGAGTGTCTGGATATGATGAACAAGGCTTGCGTTGAGATAGTGCGTGCAAGCGGCGGCAATAATGCTGAGCGTCTAATTGTGCTTCCCACAAAGAGCACAAGCAGCGAGCAGAAGTATCTCGACCATCTTTACGGTACGATAACCGAGCTGAACGACCCCAATCTTATCGCGACGGTGCACTATTACGGCTACTGGCCTTTCTCGGTGAATATCGCCGGTGAAACGGAATTTAAGGGGACATCTGTTACCGACGTTGACGGGATTGTATCGCGCGTCAAAACTACGTTTGTGGATAACGGCATACCCGTTATTATAGGCGAGTGGGGACTGCTCGGATTCGATACGGCGCTCGATACGGTGGAGCACGGCGAGATACTTAAATTTTTTGAATATTTCTGTAATGCTGCCAATGAAAACGGACTTACCACCATGTGGTGGGACAACGGGCAGCATATGAACCGTTACAACTATGAGTGGGCTGATCCCTCGCTGATGGCTATAATCAGGCAGAGTACGCAGGGCAGAAGCTCCGTTGCCGAGCGTGACTTCATCAATCTTTTTGAAGGGGTGGTCGAGGATAAGCAGCTTAAGCTCTCGCTTAACGGAAACACCTTTGAGGGTATAAGAACCGAAAGAGGCGAGCTTGCCGCAGAGAGCTTCGAGCTTACCGAGGATATATTGACCCTTAAATCGGATTACATTTCAACATTAGTTACCGACCCCGCGCAATATGGCTGCCTGGAAACCCTTTATTTGGAGTTTTCAGACGGTCCCGACTGGAAGCTGTATATTTACAACACTTCCACGCCTGAATTTACCGAGGTTGAGGGCAGAAAAGGCAATCTTATAATACCGGGCGATTTTAAGGGTACTCAGCTTAAAACGGTAGAGGCAAAGTATATCAGCGGCGGAAGCAATACCCCCGGATCGCAGAACTGGACGTCATTTAAACAATTCGGCGACCAATTTACTGTGGATTATCAGGGCGGAGTTCGCTTGACGAACAAATTCTTTGATGAATGTTCAAGCGAGTGCGAAATTCAGTTTATATTCTATTTCTGGAATGACACAACAGTTGAGTACAGGCTTACCCTTTCCGACGGCAAGGCGGTAGGAGCGCCCGTAACAGCGGAATGATCCTATAAATAAATTGGCACACACCGTGCAGCGGATTTACTGACTGCGAGGTGTGTGCCCGTTTTATTATTTAAGTATTATAGGTCTGAGTACCTGATAACCCAGAACCTCGGGATAATGCCGCTGATAGCATTGGCAGACTTCCTCGTTCCAGGCAAATTTTCCGCTGTTAAATTCCTTGATATCGTAGTTCCACGCGAGGTTTTCCACTCTTCCCATGACATCGCCGTTGTCTTTCAGATAGTCAAACGTCGGGTGGAAGAAAACAAGATAATAGCTTGCGGGAAATTCACGTATTTCCCAGCCCTCGGGAATTATGCCGCTGTAATCGAGCGGTACTCCCATACCGTAAAAATACCTGTATTGTCCGCTTTCCTTTTGCCATCCAGCTGTATGTCCTGAAACA
>CAJTMU010000030.1:22180-25898 GCA_910577365.1 uncultured Oscillospiraceae bacterium
TCGCATACGTTGCTTAAGCTGTCTACAATTCCGCAAACGGTGTCGCAGTCGTGGTTCTGCCAGAATTCACCGTAGTTCCGCGCGTTTTTATCCCAGATGCCGAGGTATTTGTGGGCAGGGATAAATTCGATTTTCGTATGCGCTTCGGTCAGAACGGTTTTACTCATAGTGATTTCTCCTTTCAGATCACGGTAATGTTCGGGGCTGAGAACAACTTGCCTTATGGATAGCGGAATAGGAACGGGGTTTCTCCGATAGCACGCAGGTGTGCACCCAAACGCCGCCGAGAAAGCTCTCGTCAGAGTCTCCTGCGAAGAATACCCGCACCTCACGGCAATGTCTATTATACGCTCGTCCGTGTCACGCAGCGCCAGAGCTGCCAGCCTTAACCGTCTGCCCGAAACATAGCTTTTTATAGTCATTCCTGTGATATCATGAAAACGTGATGAACAGTAATAGGGTGAATACCCGACGTGCTTTGCCATCTGCATAAGCGACGGCTCCTCGCAGATATTTTCCTCTATCCAGTCGATCATTTTCTGTACCGCTTCGTTCCATTCGTACAAGCCGTTCATCTCCCTTCGAGTATATTCTATCACAAACACACAGGCAAAATCTTGATATAAGTTGCAGAAATACAAAATCCCGCGGATTGAAGCCGACGGGATTTTGTAAATATATTAAGACATAAGAGAAATCAGAAATCTACCTCGGTGTCATAGTAGCAGCACTTAAGCAGCTTCTCCATTTCCTCCTGAGATGGCTGACGGGGATTGGAACCTGTGCAGGCGTCAAGCAGCGCGTTCTTAGCGATTTCGGGCAGTCTCTCAAGGAATACATTCTCGGGAACAAAGCCCTGCTCGCAGGGATAGCTGTCTGCGCCGTAGTTCTTTATGCAGTGAGGTATCTTCAGATCGTCGTTCATCTTTCTGAGATACTTTATCAGCAGTTCTACCTTCTCGTCGTCGCTGCTTCCGCCGAGGTGCATGTAATCCGCTATCACGCCGTAGCGCTTCTTTGCGGTGGGATCCTTTGCGTTAAAAGCTATGACCTTGGGCAGGTACATAGCGTTAGCCGCGCCGTGGATAATATGTGCGCCGTAGTCCTGGAAGATTGCTCCGGTCTTATGAGCCATTGAGTGAACTATGCCCAGCAGAGCATTGGAGAACGCCATGCCCGCAAGGCACTGCGCGTTGTGCATTCTTGCCCTTGCTTCCATATCGCCGTTGTAGGATGGAACAAGATCCTCCTTTATCATCTCAATGGCATGTATTGCCAGCGGGTCGGTGTAATCGCAGTTAGCTGTGGAAACATACGCTTCAACAGCGTGAGTGATAGCGTCCATTCCTGTGTGAGCAGTTAGCTTCTGCGGCATCGTCTCTGCAAGGTCTGAATCAACAATAGCCACATCAGGCGTTATCTCAAAATCGGCAATGGGATATTTGATTCCCTTGTCATAATCGGTGATGATAGAGAACGCTGTAACTTCGGTAGCCGTTCCGGATGTTGAGGGGATAGCGCAGAAATGAGCTTTTTTGCGCAGCTCTGGGATACCGAAAACCTTGCACATATCCTCAAAGGTGCAGTCAGGGTATTCGTACTTTATCCACATTGCCTTAGCTGCATCGATAGGAGAGCCGCCGCCCATAGCTACTATCCAGTCGGGCTGGAATTCCAGCATTTTTGCCGCGCCGTTCATAACGGTGGTAACGGAGGGATCAGGCTCTACACCTTCTATCAGGGACACCTCCATGCCTGCTTCTTTAAGATAATCCTCAGCCTTCTGCAAAAAGCCATTTCTCTTCATTGCGCCGCCGCCGACAACTATCACAGCCTTTTTGCCCTTAAGATTCTTAAGGTTTTCAAGCGAACCCTTGCCGTGGTACAGATCTCTCGGTAAAGTAAATCTAGCCATTTCAGTATCCTCCTAAAATTATGTTATTTTTTGTGAAAAACCCACGAACATTGTTAGTTTTTCACGCTGTTTTTCTACATTTCTATTATAACATTATCGAGCAATTTTGTAAAATGCTTATATTACATACCATATATATGAATTTTGAGATAATATATAAATAATAATTTATTTTAGCGACGCTTAATTAAATAAATTAGTACTCAGCCTTTAAATAAAGTGTTGATCTAAGCTGAATTATTTAAATTTGAAATTTTCCGCGACCCGCCTTAATGCGCAACACTTCGCTGCGCTGCGTGTTATGCATTAAGGCTCTCACGAAAAATTTCCTGCGTTAACATTGCGCTGCAATAACTTTTTCTATAAGCTGAATGTTAGTTTCATTTTTATATAAATTCTTTTTTATATAAAATACAAAATCCCCTTGCATTTTAAGCTAAAATATGGTATAGTTTATGTAACAGCAAAAAAGAAACAAGGCTGAATTAAATTTCGGAGGAAAAAGCTATGAGAATTTTGTATGCGGCAAGTGAAGCGCTTCCTTTCGCTGCAAGCGGCGGTCTTGCCGATGTGGCGGGTTCATTGCCTAAGGCGCTTGTTCAGGCGGGGCATGAGGCTTGTGTTGTAATGCCCTATTACGTTAATACCATAAAGCCAGAACAGCGTGAGCAGATGCATTTTATCACCAATTTCAACGTTCCCGTCGGTTGGAGAAGCCAGTATTGCGGTCTGTTCTCACAGGTGATTGACGGCGTTACTTATTTCTTTATAGATAATGAGTATTATTTTAAGCGAAACAGCGGTCTTTATGGCTACTATGATGATGCGGAAAGATATGTTTTTTTCAGCCGTGCTGTTCTTGAAATGCTGAAATATATTGATTTTAAGCCGCAGGTAATCAATTCCAATGACTGGCAGTGTGCGCTGGTTCCCGTATACTATAACCTTTTTTATAAGGATCAGTGGGGCTACGGCGGCATAAAGCATGTGTTTACAATTCATAATATAGGTTATCAGGGTCAGTACGGTCTTGATTTGGTAAAGGATATTGTGGGTATACCTCCGCAGAACGTTTCCATCATAGAGTATGACAGAGATGTCAACTTTATGAAGGGCGCTATTGAAATGGCGGACAAGGTCACCACTGTTTCTCCTACTTACGCTACCGAGATTCTCGATCCGTGGTTCAGCCATGGTCTGGACAGGATACTTCGCAACAAGCAGTATAAGACCTGCGGCTTTCTTAACGGCATAGATGTGGATTTGTACAATCCCGAAACCGATAATACCATAGCTTCCAAGTTCACCGCCAAAAACCGCAAAGGCAAAGCAGCCTGCAAAAGCGCATTGTTTGAGGAGTTTGGAATGCCCGAATACAATATCCCGCTGCTGGCAATGATATCGCGCTTCGCAGACCATAAGGGGTTTGATTTGGTGAGATATGTGTTTGATGAGATTATCGGCGTGGATATGCAGGTAATGATTTTAGGGTCGGGCGAGAAGCAGTATGAAGACTTCTTCCAGGAAATGCACTGGCGTTATCCCGATAAGGTGGGCTTCTACCGCGGCTATAACCCGCAGCTTGCAAAGCGTTTGTACGCGGGAGCCGATATGTTCCTTATGCCATCGAAGAGTGAGCCTTGCGGACTTGCGCAGATGATAGCAGCGCGTTATGGTACCGTGCCGATAGTACGCGCTACGGGCGGTTTGAAAGATTCCATAGTGGATTACGGCGACAACGGTATAGGCTTCACATTCCAGAGCTATAACGCTCACGATATGCTGGAGGCAATACGCCGAGCA
>CAJTMU010000031.1 GCA_910577365.1 uncultured Oscillospiraceae bacterium
CCTAAAGCAGGCTAATAAAAAAGGCTTCAGCGGCTTTATAGCGCAAACCTCAAACGGGCTGTACCGCGTTCAGATAGGCGCGTTTGCAAGCAGGCAGAACGCTCTCAATTACCTTGCACTCGCTAAGAAAAAAGGCTTTGATGGGTTTATTGTTGAGGTGTAATTGAATATGGATACCGCCCCTGAGGATTTCCTTGGGGGCGGGTTTCTGTTTAATATGTTGATGTTATATCGGCTAAAATAAGCCACTTGTTTTTGGCAATTTTGTAGGTAATCTATAATACTCAAATGAATGCATAACATTTTCTTTTAGTGTATGTAATGATTGCAAAGTTATATATACTATACATGTGGTACTGTACCTGTTTGTAAAGCTGGGATTTTTCGCAGTACGCACCGCTGATAAGCTGGCTGTTTTCTGCCTTGAGCGGTGCGGTGCTTCTGCTCAGGGTCAAGCTGCCGCTTTGGTTCAAGGCGGTTATGCTCGTTTTCTCTGGTTTCCCTTATTACAACTTTATAACACTACTGGTATACTGCCTTATACCTATCCTTTTGTTTTTTATTTTGTGGATATTCCCAAAGCGACCGGGCATCGATTGTTTTACGGCTTGCTGATAGTGCTGACAGTGAACATTCATGTTTCTGTATACGCTTCTGATATCACCATATACGGCGCTGGAGCGGGGTAATTGTGTGTCTATGCAAAATAGGAATATAAACCAGTCTTCGCTTACGGCGTAAGAGGTTATTAAAGAGCTCTCCGTGTATGGATATCTGTATATAATTCATTGACAAGGAGGGAGTATTGTCCATTGGGAAAATAATGACAGATATTAACGCAAAAAATTCTTTTGTGATACACGAATACAGCGAGGGATTGAGAGAAAATTATCTTTATTTCGGAGGAGTGGGATAATGAAAAAACAGGCGGTCGTAAAGCTGTTTATTTTGGTGGCATATTCCGCGCTTATATTTATATTGGTGATAAATCATGAATATTGGTTTGATGAGGGGCAGGCATGGAACATAGCCCGTGACAACGATGTTGCAGAAATTTTCGCCATGATGAAATATGAGGGACACCCGCCCTTATGGCACCTGATACTTAAGGTTTTCATTTATTTTGGTTGTTCATGGCGGGCTCTGGGTCTTGTTTCATGGGGTATAATGACGCTTACCGCAGGGATAATTCTTTTCTGCCTGCCGATAAAACTGTATTTACAGGTGGCACTGCTGCTGTCATCAGGAATGCTATATACAAATTCTGTGATTTCGCGAGTATATTGTGTTATTTACCTTTTGCTTGCTGTGATAGCTCTGCTTTATCCTTGTAGAAAAAAGCACCCTGTATTATTCGGGCTTACCGTCGCTCTGCTGGCAAACACGCATATTTGTATGTGCGGGATGGTGGGCATCATTGGGATATTTATGCTTGTTGATTTTTGTGGGGATATTAAGAGCGTGTCCCTAAAACAAAATGTTTTTAACGTGCTTGGTCTGGCGATAGCAGGAGTGGGAGTGGTAATGCTCGTGCTTCCGCTGCTTGGCTCGTTTGGTGCGAACTGCTTCACCTCATCGAAGCAGTTTACCTTTAAGAGCGTTGCAACGTCATTTTTTGTATCATTTCAATATATTACTGAGAGTGGTATCTCGCCAAATATTTCCGGCATATTGAATATTATTCTGTCGCTTATCGCTCAGTTAGTTCTAATTACAGCAATAATTTTGCTTCGCAAAAAGCGCCGTACATTCATCGTTTTACTGTTTTTTATGGTATTTTATATGGTCTTGATCGGGGTTATCTGGTACACCTTACCCAGCAGAGGCTCACTGTTTCTTTATACTATTGTAATGATATATGTTATGGGCAGTGCTGAAGAGACAGCGGGATTCTCCGAACTAAAGATATCATCAAAGGCTTTAAGAAGTATCGTATCTGTTTTTAAGCATCTTGATGACAAAACAGATAAGTCGGTTTTTCTGATTTTCACCGCCCTTATGCTTCTTTCCGTGCCTTCAGGAATCAAATATGCGGTGGAGGATATCTCTGGGGAATTCGATCCATCAAAAGCAACGGCGGAATTTATCAGAAATAACGTTTCTGAGAAGACGCTTCTTGTTTCGCGCGGCGATGATTATTCCGCGCTGCTGACATATCTTCCCGAACGGAGTATTTACAGCCTGACCAATGAGCGGCTTTACAGCTACTGCTCTCATGAGACAATGCCATCTGGTGGTGATATTGGCACTTTTATTAAGGCGGCGGAGGATTTTGACTAGGTGTGGCTGATAGGGAGCGTTGATGAAAACAATCCGACGATAATCTACTCCAACAACAATTCCATGAAATTTTATAAGACCGGCTTGAACATAGGAATTTACAAGTTTGCAAAGGAAGAATTTATCGATTTATATAAAGTATACCTTATGATCAACCAAGAAATGACATATGACTCGGCAATTTTTTCATAAGGCAATGGCAGTGCTTCGGAGGTTTCCGGAGCTAAATTTTTAATTTTATATCCCCGATAATGGTATTGTGGCTATAAGAGTCCATGGCGTTCGGAGCCCTTTTATACTAATTAAGTGCCGATTTAATCAGCGCCAACCTTATTCTCATTAAGGTCACCATCGGTTTTCATGCGCAGATACATAAATATTGCTGCTGGAAACAGCGCAGTTGTTACATCTGCCGTCAGCATAGTAATATGCATCAGGCAGCTTTCGTAGTAAAAGCTCATTTCACCATTCTTGGAGGGAATATCAGTTAAACACTATTAGCCTAATCGGATAGATGAACTTACAAGGCTGATTGAGTACCGTTTTCCATCTGTATCCAACGCCGACAGCGTAGACTGGAAGGAACCCACTCCGGATGAAATCAAAAATAAGGTGCTTAAGGGTGTTAAATCAGGCTCAATCCTGCTGTTCCACAACGACCTTGAAAACACGACTGAGGCGCTTCCGCAGATACTGACGCAGCTGAAATCTGACGGATACGAGTTTGTTCCCGTAAGCGAGCTTATTTATTGGGATAATTACACGATAGACTCTGCGGGAAAGCAGATCCCCAGCCTGCAAAGTTCCATAAACCTTTCCCCCGAAAAAGTTGAGGAGGTCCTTTCCGGATATTCCGACGAGATAGCTGCGGCGGGACTTAGCAATGAGCAGATTCTTAAGGCAGCAGAGGCGCTTAAGGGAGGAACAGAGATCCCCGCCGATATCGCCTCGGATATTCCCGAAGATATACGCGAGGTGATAGCGCAGTTTTCCGTAGACGGTGATAATGGTCTTGACAGACTATCCCCTGCCGCTGCTACACAGGAACCAACCGAAACGGAGGACGGAGAAACCGCAAATACTGAAGACACCGATACTCCTTCAGATTCGGACACCTCTGAGTCTTCAAACCCCGATGCTCCCGAAGAAACCAAAGATGATATCAACGATGTTACATTTGAAACGAGTGAAACCACAGAGGACATGGTTATCACTCCGGATAACAACACGGGCGGCATTACGGAGAAATAATAAATACTGTTATAATAAGTTTCCCGGTAATTTTATCGGGAAACTCCAGTTTATATATAATGGTGCCCTAAGCGAATATATTTAAATTTAATATTTTTTACGACCTACCCGATACGTCTGACACAACTTTCACCACTTTTCATAATAAACCGCGTCAGACTCTCGCGGAAAATCTCTTGTATCAATATTGCGTTGTGATAACTTTTTCTAATAACTGAGTTTCCGATATTAAAGAAACCGGTTGTTGGAACATATGCATAATATGTGGAATTTTTATTTGATTCAATTGATTAGGGTCAACTGATTATATAGCTGGAATCTTGGTGCTATTGTCAGGATACATACCTGATTTTTCAATCGCTTTTCAAAGGCATTAGAAAGAAATTAGGTAATTTTTCTGCTAACCCTCAATTTTTTAAGTAAAAAATCACCAAAAAATTTCTTAAGATTTATCGAAAAAGACTATTGAAAAGTAGGTAAATATTTGTTATACTATTCTTAACGGGCAAAAGCCCAAACGAGCGGCATGAAAATGTCAAATAGATTGAGAGGTAAAAAGTTATGAGTTTAGAAATTATCGGTCAGAGCATTCCTAATATGCCCTGGCAGGATCGCCCCGAGGGCTGCAAGGACGTGATCTGGCGCTATGACGCTAACCCTATCATTCCCCGCGATTTGCTTCCTACCAGCAATTCCATATTTAATTCAGCTGTTGTTCCCTTTAACGGCAAGTTTGCAGGTGTCTTCCGCGTTGACGATAAGGAGCGCAACATGGCTATCCACGCCGGCTTTTCCGAGGATGGTCTTCATTGGAATATCAACCCTGAGAAGGTAGAGTGGATAAACGATGATCCCGAGACCGCAAAGGCTAATCCTTGGCAATATGGGTACGATCCGCGCTGCGTATGGATTGAGGACAGATATTGGATCACATGGTGCAATGCATACGGCTGGAAGCCTACCATAGGCGTGGGCTGGACTAAGGATTTCAAGGAATTCCACCAGTGCGAGAACGCATATCTGCCATTTAACAGGAACGGCGTAATGTTCCCAAGAAAAATCAACGGCGAATACGTAATGTTCTCACGCCCCTCTGACAGCGGTCACACTCCTTTTGGTGATATGTATCTGTCTCGCTCCAAGGATATGGTATACTGGGGCAGGCATAGACACGTTATGGCACCCGACAAGGGCTGGGAGTCCAAGAAGATCGGCGCAGGTCCTATTCCGATTGAAACGAGCGAGGGCTGGCTGGTGTTCTACCACGGCGTTCTCGAAAGCTGCAACGGTTTTGTTTACAGCTTCGGCGCATGCATTCTCGATATTGACGAGCCTTGGAAGATTAAATACCGCTGCAGGGAATATCTTATCAATCCACGTGAGTACTATGAGTGCGTAGGCGATGTTCAGAACGTTACTTTCCCATGTGCCGCGCTGTGCGATAAGGATACGGGCAGAATAGCGATTTATTATGGCTGTGCGGATACCTGCGTTTCCATGGCGTTCTGCTACGCTGAAGAGGTTGTCGAGTATGTAAAGGCTCACAGCAATAAATATTGATAAATTATTTGTCAAATAAATATGGGCGGCGCGGTTCTGTCAGAATTGTGCCGCCCTTTTTATTATTGTACATATATTTTAAATAAAGATTTGTGTTAGAAGTGCTGTACTGTCATGAATCACAAAAAAATCAAGCTGTTATAGGCGCTGAAAGCAGGCGTAAAGTGACCGTCCACACATAAATTTCCCCCAAACCGAAAGTTTCGCACAACAGTCGCGTAAATACCTAAGATAACAAGCGGCATATTGCGCAAAACTTAAAAGCGCAGCCCGCAAAGCGGGGTGGAGCTTTGACAGCGTATTGCGGGAAATTCTTTTAAATAATCAGCTTTTTGTCAACATATCTTAATAGCATAAATTTTTATTTTACGAATTCTGTATGAGTCAATATTGCCGGTAACCAAAAAACCACTGCCGCATAATATATAGCAGGAAGCGAAAGTCTCAACGGGAGACGGAGTATTCCGAAAATATTTTAAGGAGGACATTATTATGTCATGCTTCAACTTTGGCGGTAACAGCTGCTGCTGGATTATCATCCTTATTATCCTGTTCTTCTTCTGTGGCTGCGGCGGCGCTAACAACGGTTGTGGTTGCGGCAACAACGGCTGCGGATGCGGCAACGACTGCGGCTGCGGCGGCTGTGGCTGCGGCAACAATGGCTGCGGATGCTGATTAACCGGCTCGTTACATTGCTAAAACCCCTCGCTTAGGCGCATAATGGTGCGGCGCTGCTTATCAGGCAGCGCCGCGCTGTTTGCTTTTTATAGGACAGACCGTGCGTGGGAGGAATATTTACCTGCACCAAGCTTTTTTTCTGCGTTATCAATACGCGCCGAATCTGGGGGAGCAATTCCGTCGAGAGCATATTCCAGTCCCAGATTCTCCCATTTAAAGCGTCCGAGCGTGTGGTAGGGCAGAACCTGAACTTTTTCCACATTGGACAAGCTGCTGATAAACCGTGCCAGCTCGTCAAGGTCTTCATCGTAGTCGCTGAGCGTTGGGACAAGTACATGGCGTATCCAGACGGGCTTTTTTATTTCAGACAGATATCGAGCCATTTCGAGGATATTTCCGTTTTCCCGACCCGTCGTCCGTTTGTGCCGCTCCGAATTTATCTGCTTAATATCCAACAGAACAAGGTCAGTATATTGCATAAGCTCTTCAAATTTTACAAAAAAGGGAGTTTCGCGCGTAAATGGACTTCCCGAGGTGTCAAGACAGGTGTGGACGCTTTCGGCTTTTGCTCGCCTGAAAAGGTCGGTCACAAAATCAATCTGCAGCAGCGGCTCGCCGCCGCTTACGGTTATTCCGCCCGATGGATTTCCGCTGCCTGTCCAGTAGCTTTTGTAACGAACGGCTCTTTTGAAAAGCTCCTCCGAGGATATTTCTTCACCGCCCGAAAGCGCCCATGAATCGGGATTATGGCAGTATTTGCAGCGCATGCTGCAGCCTTGGGTGAAAATAACGTATCTTATTCCGGGACCGTCGTTCGCCCCGAAGCTCTCCGTAGAATGAATACGTCCTGTTACGGGATTGTTATCTTTTTCAGATAGTGTCATGGCATGTTCTCGCTATAACATCGAGCTGCTGCTCGCGGGTGAGGTCGATGAATTTTACCGCGTAGCCCGAAACGCGTATGGTAAAGTTGGCGTATTCCTCTTTTTCGGGGTGCTCCATGGCGTCTATAAGCTTTTCTTTTCCGAAGACGTTGACGTTCAGATGGTGAGCGCCGCGCTCAAAATATCCGTCAAGCAGCCGCACAAGGTTGCTTACCCTCTCGGATTCGTCCGCGCCGAGAGCCTCGGGGCTGACCGTCTGCGTGTTGGATATACCGTCGAGCGCCCATTCATAGGGGAGTTTTGCCACGGAGTTCAGCGAGGCGAGAAGCCCGTTTATCTCCGCGCCGTAGCTTGGGTTGGCACCGGGGGCGAGTGGTTCTCCCGCCTGTCTGCCGTCGGGAAGAGAGCCGGTTGCTTTTCCGTAGACCACGTTTGACGTTATGGTGAGAATAGATGTGGTGGGTTCGGAATGGCGGTAGGTGTGGCACTGGCGAAGCTTTTTCAAAAATGTTCTCAGCAGCCATATTGCGATATCATCTGCGCGGTCGTCGTCGTTGCCATAGCGCGGGAAATCTCCTTCCGTTTCAAAGCCCGTAACTATCCCGTCTTCATCGCGCACGGTTTTCACCTTAGCATATTTAATGGCGCTGAGTGAATCCACGACATGGGAAAAACCCGCTATTCCCGTGGCAAATGTGCGGCGCACGTCCGTGTCGATAAGCGCCATCTCCGCAGCTTCATAATAATATTTATCGTGCATATAGTGGATAAGGTTGAGGGTGTGAACGTATACTCCAGCCAGCCATGTCATCATATCCTCGTACTTTTCCATCACCTCATCATAGTCCAGATATTCGGAGGTTATCGGTGCGTATCTCGGGCCTACCTGCGCTTTCGTCTTTACGTCAACACCGCCGTTTATCGCGTAGAGCAGACATTTGGCAAGGTTTGCCCTTGCTCCGAAGAACTGAATTTCCTTGCCCGTCTGCGTCGCGGAAACGCAGCAGCATATGGCGTAGTCGTCTCCCCAGACGGGACGCATTACGTCATCGTTCTCATATTGTATGGAAGATGTTCTTACCGAGATAGCCGCGGCGTATCGTCTGAAATTATCGGGCAGTGTGCGGGTGTACAGAACGGTGATGTTCGGCTCGGGAGAAGGTCCCATGTTTTCCAGCGTATGCAGGAAGCGGAAGTCGGTTTTGGTCACCATTGAGCGACCGTCAATTCCCTTTCCAGCAAGGGCGAGCGTAGCCCAGACGGGGTCGCCCGAGAAAAGCTCGTTATATGACGGGACGCGGGCAAACTTCACCATGCGCAGCTTAAGCACAAGATGGTCAATAAGCTCCTGCGCGGCGGATTCGCTTATTTTGCCGCTGTCGAGGTCACGCTGAATATAGATATCGATAAACGTGGATATGCGCCCGATTGACATTGCCGCGCCGTTCTGTGTCTTTATGGCGGCAAGGTATCCGAAATACGTCCATTGTACGGCTTCTTTCGCGTCGCGCGCGGGCTGAGATATGTCAAAGCCGTATATCTTAGCCATTTCTTTCATCTGCTTCAGCGCTCTTATCTGCTCGGAAAGCTCCTCGCGCTGACGTATCACCTCGTCGCGCATTTTTCCATTTCCGCAGTTGACAAGGTCGTAATTTTTGTCTTCTATCAGCCTGTCGATGCCGTACAGAGCCACGCGCCGATAATCTCCAACTATGCGTCCGCGTCCATAGGTGTCGGGAAGCCCCGTTATTATCTTGTTTTTTCGCGCCGCGCGCATTTCAGGGGTGTACGCGTCGAAAACCCCTTGGTTGTGGGTCTTGTGGTATTCCGTGAATATTTTGTGCAGCATGGGGTCAGGGGTATAGCCGTGAGAGGTACATGCTTCCTCCGCCATTTTTATTCCGCCGTATGGCATAAAGGCGCGCTTAAGCGGCTTGTCGGTCTGGAGTCCTACAACCGCTTCCAGTTCCTTTGATTCGGAGTCAATATAGCCGGCTCCGTGAGAGGTAAGCCCCGAAACAATATGGGTGTCCATATCAAGCACACCACCCTTTGAGCGTTCCTCGGCCTGAAGCTGCTGCAGCTTTTCCCAAAGCTTATCTGTGGAAGAGGTGGGCTTTTCAAGAAAGCTCTCATCACCGTCGTAGGGTGTGTAATTGCATTGTATAAAGTCGCGGACGTTTATTTCCTCCCGCCATTTCACTCCGTTAAATCCCTGCCATTGTTCAAAATTATTTGCCATATTTTTCTCCTTATTTTGATTTGAAATTATTTACACCTCGCGGCTTGCATAAGCAAGCAACATTCTGTTTAGTTCGGTGTTACCTACTCAGGTTCTCACAGAAAATTCCTTCGTCAACCTTGTGTTGCATATAGTTTTTTTGATTTGATTAGCTGATTTTCATGCCTTCGTTGGTGCGCCGTGAGAAAAGCTTTTCTTTTTCACGGCAGCATTCGGAAAATATATGCGTGGACGTTATATGCCGCGTTTTTGTGTGCCCGTTTATCTGCATGATTTATGTGCAGTTTGGATTGTTTTTATATAGGTGCTCTTATTTTCTTACGGAAATATTATTGCCTGTATAAAGAAAAAAATCAGCCGCGAAATGTGCCAAATAATTGCTTTAAATTTTTCTTGAAAATATCACCTAAAGCCAACAGTTACCGCTTGAATAGTAAGGGCAAATATGATATAATAAAAATGTATGGTAAACAGGCAAAAGAATTTTTGGGGATTTGCCGATTAAAGCGAAGTGCAACACAATCAGTCCTGTGAGATCGCGTGCTTGAGCGGTGCGATTGTGTTATAATCGGCATTACCTTGGACACATGAACAGAAGGACGGATAAGATGAAAACTGTCATTATAGATAACAGCCTTTGTTCGCTGCCACTTGACGAGGCTGCAAGACCCGAGCATATATACAGATATATTAAGGCGCTCGGCGAAGCTGGCATAAAATACGTTCAGATGGATTTCCGCACCATAATGAGAATGGAAGAGCTTCCGGACGGGGTGGGGTACATATTTAGCTCGGTTGACCCGATGTTTGCACAACTGTCTGACGCTTTTGATTTTGACTATACGCTGGTATCGTTTAACGCGCTTCAAAGGGGCGTGAGCGTGAAAACTCCCGCGATCATACAGTTTCCCGCAAATGTTACGCTATCGCGCAGACTGCTTCAGCTTGCGGAAGGGCTTATTCATGGCCATGCCAGCGTTGTTCGTCTTATGGGTGATTTTCCCATGATGACTCCCGACGAGGCGCGGGATATGATGAACAGGCTGAAAAATACAGTTACCGTGCCGATAGACATTTGCCCCACAAACGGCGGCAGAACCGCGCTGGATACCGCGCTGAAAATGTCCGCCGCAGGTGCTGAATGTGTGACAATGACTATGGGTGTATCAAGCAGGTACGCGTCGTTTGAGGAATATTTATTTTCATTGATGGCGGTTTTTGGGGCGCTGCCTGACAATTACAGCATGGCGGCACTTTGCAAGGCGGCTATATATCATAAACTGGTCTTTGTGGGTGAAAAAAGCGACAGCATTACGC
Source organism: uncultured Oscillospiraceae bacterium (assembly GCA_910577365.1). Lineage (GTDB taxonomy): Bacteria > Bacillota > Clostridia > Oscillospirales > Ruminococcaceae > CAG-115. Next base: position 10,213 of record CAJTMU010000031.1, read on the forward strand.
AGATAATGCGGCTGCTGGATTATGATATAAATCATCTTTGCAATGCAGATACGGGCGATAGGGTAAAACTGCGCATTACAATGCGGGAAAACCAGCTTTTGAACAGCACGTTTTTAAGCTCTGTGGAGCGTATGCTGGACGGAGAGGATATTCCTGATGATATCAGAAGAGAAATAGAGGACGCAGTGAAATATTTTGATAAGGGGTTGTTTAATGAGGAAATATTAAGGGAGGACAATTGCAGAAAAGGGCTGTCAAATTGACAGGGATTGAGTTTAAGGACACGGGGCAAAATTTCCATGTATGAAATTTCCGCAAGCCGGAAGTTTTGCGCAACAATTGCGTAAATTCTTGATATACTGTTTAGTATCTTGCGCAAAACTTTTAAACGAAGTGTAACGGAGCTTTCAAGGCGAAGATAATGCAGTTGTCGAAAAGCCAAAGATGGAATGGAGCGAAAAATTTAATATAAAATAATTTACTCCCCATCAACATTGATTTGTGTAGCAAAAGGAACTCTCAAAGATACGGGACAAAACGCTCCCGCATGAATTTTTCGCAAGCCCATTTGAAAGCATAGCGAAACGAAGTGAAGCGGAGCTTTTAAATCGAGGCTAACGGAGTTTTCGGCAAAGCCGAAAACGGAGTGGTGCGGAAAATTCAAATTTAAATAAAGGAGAACAAATATGATAAAGTTAATTGCAAGCGACCTTGACGGTACGCTGCTTGATGATAAGAAAAGACTTCCGAAGGATTTTTTTGAGGTACTCGGTAAGCTAAATGAACGCGGAATACACTTTGCGGTTTCCAGCGGGCGCACGTTTGGGGCGGTTGGACATTTGTTTCCCGAGGAGTACCGCGGGAAAATGGATTTTATATGCGATAATGGAGCGTGTATTCTGCTTGGAGGGAAGCTCACCAAGGTTTATGAGTTGGAGCGCGGCGTATTCGAGGCACTGCTTTCCGCCTGCGAGGAAATAGGGGATATGCGCATATTGGTATGCGCACAAAGCGGTACATACCATTTGTCATATGACAGTGAGTTTGACGCGGAGGTTGCAAAGTATTACAAAAATCATATAGTAACGGACGATTTGCGGAGTATTGACGAAACAATATATAAAATCGCAGTTTGTGACAGAAGAGGCACAATGGAGCATGGCAAGCCCGCTCTGGACAGCATTTTCGGGGATAAGCTGAACGTGCAGGCTTCGGGCGAGGTTTGGATGGACGTTATGGCGGCAGGCATAAATAAGGGAGCGGCACTTACGGGTCTGCGGGAGGCTCTCGGAATAACAAAGGAGGAGACTATGGCGTTCGGGGATTACTTTAACGATGTGGAAATGCTGAGTGCGGCGGGCTGGAGCTTCTGCATGGAAAACGGGCATGAGGACGTGAAAAAGCTTTGCCGTTACATAGCTGACTCCAACAATGAGGGTGGAGTGACAAAGGCGATAAGGCAGTACGCGTTGGGGGAGGTCACAGTATGATACAGATCTTCGGCAAATCAAAATGCTTCGACACAAAAAAGGCGGAGCGTTATTTTAAGGAACGCGGGATAAAATATCAGTATGTGGATATATTGACAAAGGGTTTGAGCAGGGGAGAGCTTGACAGCGTAGTGAGAGCGCTTGGCGGTATCGACGAGGTGATTGACCAAAACGCGAAGGACTATGCCGATATAAAATATCTTTATGACGATGCGAAGCCCGAAAAGCTGGCGGAAAATCCAAAGCTGTATAAAACGCCTATCGTGCGCAGCGGTAAACAGGCCGCCGTGGGCTACTGCCCCGATATATGGAAGGAATGGGAGTAATTTTATGGATATAGTCATTCTTATAATTCTGGTGCTGCTGTCGGCGTTCTTCTCCGCAACAGAGACCGCGTTTTCGGGAGTAAACCGTATACGTCTGAAAAGCATGGCGGAGAACGGCTCGCGGGGGGCGGAGCGAGCGCTGAAAATACTGACAAAATACGACAAGGCGCTTACCACCGTGCTTATCGGTAACAATATTGTGAATATCGCAACTTCGTCGATAGCCACTATTCTTGCTATAAAAATAGTGGGTGAGAAATACGGTTCGCTTGTTTCCACGATAGCTGTCACACTGGTTGTGCTGGTGTTCGGAGAGGTGCTTCCCAAAAGTATCGCGAAGGATTTCGCCGAAAGCTTCTGCGTTGCGGTTTCGGGTATACTTTCATTTCTTATGGCGGTGTTCACGCCCTTTTCGGCGTTTTTCATAGTGCTGAAAAAGGGAATATCAAAGCTTTTCAGCAAAAAGGACAGCGTTTCGGTCACGGAGGAGGAGCTTATGGCTATCATCGACGAGATTGAGGACGAGGGCGTTCTGGAGCAGCAGGAGAGCAATCTGGTGCGCAGCGCGCTGGAATTTGACGAGATAACAGTGGACGAGATAATCACCCCCCGTGTCGCGATAACCGCCGTGGAGCTGAACGACACCGCAGAGGAGGTACGCGCGAAATTCCTATCGGAGGAATATTCCAGAATGCCCGTGTACGAGAAAACGCTTGACAATATTGTGGGCATAATCACGGAAAAGGATTTTTTCAAGGGTTACGAGAAAAAGGGAACGGAGCTTACCGCGCGTGAGCTTATTCAGGAAACGATATATCTTCCCCAGATGCTTAAGATATCCGAGGTGTTCAAGGCTATGCAAAAGCAGAAGTGCCATATGTCGGTGGTGCTCGACCAGCACGGCGGAACGCTCGGCATTGTGACTATGGAGGACATTCTTGAGGAGCTTGTGGGAGAGATATGGGACGAGAGCGACGAGGTTAAATTCCCCGTGACCGCGGTGAGCGACAGCGAGTTCGAGGTATATGGCGATGTTTCGCTGAACAGCCTGCGGCGATATCTCGCGGCACGCGATATCGAATGGGAGATAGACAGCGAGGCGCACACCGTGGCGGGCTGGATACTGGAAATTTTCGGGAAAATACCACAGAGCGGCGATATGACCGAAACGGCGGACTTTATCATCACGGTGCTGGAGGCGGCGAGTCTGCGTGTGAACAAGGTGAGGATAGGCATCAAGGAGCAAAAGGTCGAGGAATAACACGCAGATAACAGCAGTGTGCGGCAAATCATCTAAGAGGGTAGCCATGGTAGAATATAGTGTTCAGAATAAAAAAGCGTGGGAATTTAACGCGTATGAATTTTGGGTCAGTAATGACGGTTCTCCGTCTGAGAGGGCAAAAAAAGACCTTGATAACCCTACTGGAATGTTAAAGAGATATTCAAATTATTTTGATAAGTATAAAGATGTACGTGTGGCAAATATATGTGACTCCTGTGGAAAAAAGGCGATCCCGCTTGCTGTCTTGGGCGCGGAGGTAACCGTCTTTGACATTTCAGAGGACAACAGAAGATATGCGCTTGAAGTGGCAGAAGCCGCACAGGTGAAAATAAATTTTGAAGTGTGTGATATCATGGAGATTGATATTACGAAATACGAAGGTTATTTTGATGTGGTCTTTATGGAGGGCGGCGTATTACATTATTTTCATGATATCGGCAGGTTTATGAATATAATGTATTCTTTGCTGAAAAGCGGCGGGAAAATGATATGCAGCGATTTTCACCCGTTTACAAAAATATCAGACGCGTTGAATTTTGAGCAGCCGACCATGAGTTATTTTTCCGAGGATGTGTTTGAAGGCGAAATGGCACACGCACGTTTCTTTGAAAAAGAAATCCGAGACAAAATGCCCAAATGCAGTTATAGGAAATATACGATAAGCGAAATAATCAACGCTGTAATTGACAGCGGTTTTATCATAAAGAAATTTGATGAATATCCCGCATGGACAAACAGCGATTTTCCGGGGGAATTTACCGTTATTGCAAATAAAAACTGAATTCGGCTAAAGGACAAAAGTATGCGCAATTTTTATCTGATTCTCGCGGGGATATCGGGGCTTTACCTGTTTATACAGCTCACAGCGTGGCTGTTTTTCGGAAAGGTTCTGTTTCCAGACGCGGGAGAGCTTTTCGACAAGCGCAAAAACCGTCTCGAATGGCAGACCGTCTTTCCGAAAAATATGCTGCGGCTGATAGTTTTCGTATTTGTCGGTGCGGTTCTGGGTTTGCTGATGGATTTGGCGGGGCTGGTGGGTTGGATATCGCTGCCGATGGCGGCAGTAGGGGGCGTTACCTTTAATTTTTTGCTGAATACCATTATTTCGCCGCTGTATTTCAAGGCGATAAAAAGCGGTGAGCCGACCGACTCGGAGCTTGAGGGCATGAGCGGAGAGGTCACGGAGGAGATAGCTCCCGACAGCTACGGCATAATACGGGTTAAGCACGGCGGCAGGAGCTATTATTTCAACGCGGTTTCCGCGAACGGGCGGGTCATTTGCGAAGGTGAAAAGGTGATAGTGATATACGGCGAGGACAAAATGTGCTTCGTCGAATCGTTGGAGCGTTTTTACGATGTACTGTTCGAGGATACCGCCGAGGCAGAGGAAAAGCCGCAAAGCGCTCCGCCTGAACGCGAAGACGGTTTTAAGGCGTAAAATGCAGTTTTTTTACGTAAAATGCACTTAGCAGGTGTTGACAATATAAATGTAAAATGATATAATCACAAATGGAATCTATACCATATTTCTCGGCGGCGGGTCTGACGGTACGGAATGCCCGCCAATGGGTGTAAATGAAAGGAGATATATTTTATGGCGGGAAACGTTGCTTCGTCGGGAAGCCGTGCCAACGAGACCATGGTCAAGGTACATATTTCATTTGTGGTGGCAGTATGCATTGCATTCGGACTTATCAACATCATTTCAGGTACGGTGCTGTTGGGAATAATTATCGCTGTGGTGGGAGTGGCGGTCGTCGGACTGCTTATGCTGCTGAAAAACAGCACTTCGCCGGATTTGCGCGGAACAATACTTTCGCAGGTGCAGCTTATTATCATTATAGTGATGTCATCTGCCAAGCATGAGCTTCACGGAATGTTTCCGCTTATGCTGGCTTCAATGACTATCGCGGCGATATATTACAACAGGAAAAATCTTATAATACATTGGGCGCTTATGGATGCCGCGGCGCTTGTTGGCCTGATTTTCAGGGATGCTTTTTACGGCGGAGCGGAATTTGAGTTCATTATCAAGGGTATTCTGGGCGTAAATATAGGCGCAGTGCTGGTAATGTATCTGGTAAAGTGCAATATACGCTTTGTCGGAGAGGCGGAGCAGGCAAAGAATGAGGCAGATGAGCTTGTGATAAAGGTGCGCGAGCAGGTAGACGAGAGCGAAATGCTGGTTAAACAGCAGCACAGCGTTGTGGAACGGATAGCACTTATTTCGGAGGACGTAAACCGTTCGTCCGAGCATATGCTGGAAATATCCGACAAAATAAACAGCGCCGCATCTGATCAGGAGCAGACTATCCGTGAGGTATCGGGAAGCATTGACGAAATCACAGAGGAAACCCGTAGGGGGCAGGCGGAATCCGAGAATGCAGCCCTTGCCGCGCTTAGAAGTAAGGAGCTTGTGGGTGAGAGCAACGCCGAAATGCAGAATATGATAGCGGCGATGTCCGAGATAACAGAGGCTTCCAACAAAATTGAAACGATTATCAAAACTATTGAGGATATCGCGTTCCAGACAAATATACTCGCACTCAACGCCGCCATAGAAGCGGCACGCGCGGGAGAGGCGGGAAAGGGATTCGCCGTTGTTGCGGATGAGGTAAGAAATCTCGCCAACAAAAGCGCCGAAACTGTTCAGGGCACCTCGGCTCTTATCCAAGCTTCCATCAACTCGGTGGAAAGGGGTCGTGAGCTGGCGGGAAGAGCTGCGGAAAAGATGAGCGGCGTAACGGAGTCCGCCGATGAAAGCGCAGATCACGCGAGAAGAATGGCGGAGCTTTATGAGCGTCAGGCAGTTTCCATAGAGGTTGTACGCGGTCAGATGGAAACTATTTCGGGGATAGTCAGCCGCACTTTACAGACCGCCGTTGAGAGCGGAGAAATAGCGCGGGAGGTATCGGGTGACGCAAACAAGATGGACGAAATAGTGAGAGCTTACAGATAATTGCGCGCGGTAAAGGGGAGCACGGTAATGAACACGATTGTTTTCGATATCGGCGGAACGCTGATGGAGTACCGAAATATGCCGTATGTGTGGCTGGATTTTTACGAGGGGGCTTTTGATTATGTAAGGGAGCGGCTTGCGCTGCCGCTTTCGGACGAGCGCCTTGCGGAGTCCGTGAAAACGCTCAGGCAGTTCAACCCCAAAGTAAACTATCGTGAGGTCGATTATACTCCCGAATATATTTTTACAAAGGCAACTGAAAATTGGAAATGCCATTTTGAATTGGGTGAGGTTATATCAGCCTTTTTTGAGAATATGAAGCTTACGCCATATATTTACCCCGATTCGCTCCCCGCGCTGGAGCGGCTTAAGGCTATGGGGACAACGCTGTGTACCCTTACCGATGTTGCCACGGGAATGCCGGACGAGCTGCACAAAAGCTATTTTCCAGAACTTCTGCCATATTTCGATATGTACGTTTCTTCGGTTTCATGCGGCATGAGAAAACCGAATCCGAAGGGGCTTGAAGACATTGCGGAGCGCTTCGGGATAGGTGCGGAGGATATGCTTTTTGTGGGAGACGAGGAAAAGGACATTTTGACCGCAAAACGATTTGGATGCCGCAGTGTGCTTATAGACAGAAAAGACCGCTCAGTGGACTTCGGTCAGAATTTTACCGTTAAGAATTTAAACGGTATCGAAAATATGCTGTAAAAAAGGTTATAGCAACGCAATGTTGATGCAGGAAATTTTCTGCGAGAACTTTAGTGAACGGCACGGAGTGTAGCGAAGTGCTGCGCATTAAGGCGGGTCGCGGAAAATTTCAAATTTAAATATTCAACTTAGATTAACATTTTATATACAATTCGGCGAGCCGCACACGACAGTTGTACGGCTCGTTTTTATCCTCTTTATCCTCGTATATTGAAGCTCCGTTCTTCATCGTTGATTTGCAGTTCGTTAATTTCCATATCAGTGATTTCGATATACTTTCCCGATGAGAGTTTTCCAAGCATATTGTCAATTGATATCCTATTCCCTTGTATCTCGCACAGCACCGTACCATCAAAGCAGTTTTCCACCCAGCCGGTAAGTCCAAGGCTCTGCGCGGTATGATACGCAGTATAGCGGAAGCCGACTCCCTGTACTCTGCCATGAAAGCGTATCCTTAAACGTTTTTTCATTCCTTTCACCTCGCTCCCCCTCATAAAGTATATCATGGCTGAAAAAATTTGTCAATAGAGCGTATTTAAGAACCTTGCTTAATCCAAAAATGCCATGATACACCATCTGCGTAGTCAAGCCCCCTCGCAAGGTAGCATGCTTTCTTATTTGTCAGCTCCCGCAGCAGAATCACCCTGCAATTTCAACTGTTTAAACAGTTTTTAAAATTTGCCATGTATTTTTTTGCAGCTTTTTGTGATTTTGTGTGGTATTATAATAAAAGAAACAGTTCGACTTTGGGAGGAGAAAATATCATGAAAAAACTGACTTTATTTTTATTGGCGGCGCTAACATTGGCCGCGGCTGGCTGCTCGAAAAACGGCGGCGCCGACTCCGCTTTCAAGGACAGAGAGCCTGCCGATGTGAAGCTGTTTGATGGAACAAGCCCACAAAACAGTGCGCTTTCGGTTTACAAATATGACGGCGAAACAGAGGTGCTGTATCTTTATGATGCAGACAAGGAGCAGGAAATAATTGAATATTTTAATAACATTCCGTTGTATAAAGCAAATATTTCCGAGACTGACGGGCTTCAGACCACTCCTATGTACGCGCTTAATATAATTGGCAAGGAGGGAGAGCGCACAGACCTCACATGGATAGGGAGCTACTGCGTAGACGAAACTGGTGAGGTATATCTTGCGGACATTGATACCGAAGCTGTATTTGAGAAGCTGCTTTCGGATTATCCGTGGGAGGATTTGGATATACGACTGGCGGGCAATCATCTTCCCAATCGGTATTATCTTGCTAATCGCGGTGAGTGGGATATAAAATATCTTAACAAAGCAAACGAGCTTGAGCCGCGGGGGATATCATTTGAGATAACAGCCCACAACGGCGGCGTTATCACGACTGAAATAACCAATATCACCAATGAGGAAAACGGCTATTCAGAGTACTTTTCGGTTCAGGCACTGGTAGACGGCGAATGGTACGATATCCCTGCAAAAGAGGACATGGCGTTCAATGATATAGCATGGCTTCTTCCTGCGGGCAAGAGCATTGAAAAGCAGTACGACTATTCGTGGTACGGTGACCTGCCCAAGGGAACTTATCGGCTTGTAGTTGAGGGCGCCTCGGCTGAGTTCGACATTGAGTGATAAACTTTACCTCCCAATTACATTGGGAGGTAAAGTTTTTATAAATGTCAAGGGGTGGTTAGACCACAGGGGCGGGACTTCTTTTCGCTAAATTTGTTATGCTAAAGCTCATTGCGGTTTTCAAGCGCTTTCAGCAAAGTTACATCGTCCGCAAATTCCAGCGCCGAGCCTGCGGGCAATCCATAGGCAAGCCTTGATACCTTGATGCCCATAGGTTTTATCAGCCGCCCGATATACATGGCGGTAGCTTCTCCCTCGACGGTGGGATTTGTCGCCATAATAACCTCTTTGGCGTTGCTGAGCCGTGCCAGCAGCTCCTTTATTTTGAGGTTTTCCGCGGTTATTCCGTCCATGGGAGATAGCAGTCCGTGCAGCACGTGGTAAACTCCCTCAAAGCCGCCCGCTCGCTCAAAAGCGGAAACGTCCTTCGGGGATTCCACAACGCATATCACGCTTTTGTCACGGTTTTCATCCGCGCATAGCTCGCACAGCTCTTTGTCAGTGAAATTCTGGCAGCAGCCGCATAGCTGAACGCCATGCCGCGCCTTAACCAGCGACTCCGCAAATTCGTCTACCTCCTCCGCGGGGAGATTCAGCATAAAATATGCCAGACGCTGAGCGGTTTTTATCCCGATGCCGGGGAGTTTTGCAAACTGCTCCGCCGCCAGAGCGAGCGGAGCCGATATAAATTCAGCCATATATGATATCCGTCAGTGAAATTAGTGAATAATAATTTCGCTGACTCTCTCCAATTCTATTTCATAATTTGTTTCGGAAATATTTATTCCGTTTTTGGGCAGCTCATGCTGCGATGGGGACACATATAATGCCAGTTCCGCGTTGTTTTTCGGCGCGGAACGCATATATCCGCTGAACATTACAATATCCTCTGTGCGGGTTTCATCGCCCGTTTTCGCTGCGGAAAGCGTAATTTCACCCAGCGAGATATATTCCGCCGTAGTGGAAAATATTTCGCTTTTAGGAGGAAACCGTTCAGGGAAATTGCCGTAATACGGAGAGTACACGGTATTTATTGGCAGCATCTGCGATATCGTTTTAATAGCCGCTGCTCCCGAACAGTCCATATCAGGCGCTATAACACACTCAATTTCAAGAACGCCGTTCCTTCTGAGACATTCAGCCAGTTCTTCTGCAAAATCTGAGCCTGTTCCCGATATGTAAACGACTGCGTTGGTTTTTGAAACGATGACCGCTGCTCCGCTTCCGCTGTCGGCTGCAAAAACGATTTTACAGCGCGATGAGCGCACGTCGGCGCATATTATAAGTGAGGCGAACATGAGCGCGGCAAAGCCGCCGATTCCGTATTCAAACAGCCTTTTGGGCGAGATGGCAGCAAGCGAGATAAGCACCGCGCAAATTAGTGAAAACAGGACAGCGCCGTCAAAATCCATTGGAAGCCACATGTTTCTGAATCCGCCGATAAATTTAATTACTGTGCATATAAATCTCATAACGACCGCCGCGGGCACCAGTATCATGGACATTTCAGTGATGCCAGCAAGCATTACCGACAGCATGACTATCGCTATAAAAGGCATGAGAAGCGCGGATGTAAACGCGCCCGCCAGTGATATTCCGCCAAAGGAATACAAAACGATCGGTGACGTGCAGATCACCGCGCATGCGGAAACGGTCACGGGCTTTAATATGTATCCTATCCGCTTAAGCTTCCCGGGAAGCCACAGCTTAAATTCCGAGTAAAATCTTTCGCCCACGATAGCGGTACCAAATACCCCGAGAACCGACATCTGAAATCCCGCGTTCAAAATCACGGTCGGCGATGTTACTGTCATTGCAACGACAGCAAAGCAAAGTGAGTTTAGCGTTTCTGCCCTGCGCTGCAGCAGCGGGGAGCAGTTGCATATGGCGAGCATGATTGCCGACCTTATCACCGAGGCAGATGCTCCAAAAAAGATAACCGCCATTGGTATTAGTATAAGCGAAATAACCGCCCGGGCCGTCTTTTGCTTTCCAGCCATCAATTCAAGAATAATGGCAAAAAATATTGTAAAGTGCGTTCCCGAAACCGCGGTAAAATGTCCCACGCCGCTCACGGTCACCGCTTCTTTCAGCTCTGCCGAAACAAGTGAGCTGTCGCCGAACAGAAGCGACATTGCCAGCGCCCCTTCGTCGCCGCCGATATTGTAGCTGAGCAGCGAACACATTTTCTCACGGACTGTATTTACAGCACTGTAAATGTCCAAGCCACGTGCTACATAAGTGAATTCCCGTATGTTTCCTGTAAGCGCGATACCGTATGAGATATCCGTATCGCGCCTGTCCGTTTCAAGGAAGTCTATCAGTGCTTCAAAGCGGTCGCCGATTTGGGCGGTCTCTTTTCCGAAAAGGCGGGCTTTTACAGGCAGTCCGTCAATATTCAGGGTGACTATATAAACTGCTCTGTCGCCGCTGGCGCTTTGAATATCTGTCACACGGCATTCCGCGACAAGCGATTTCCCTCCCATTTCAGCGACAGGCCCATAATAAAGCAGCATATGAAGCGACATAAGCAATATTCCGACCGCAAAACCAAGTGAGCATACCGATATTCTGCGTCCGAACAGCTTTGGAAGCGCCGCAGCGAGCACCGCTGCCGCTAACAGCGCTGCGCAGACAGGAACAGGCAGGAAAAATCCCGCTATAAGTCCCACAGCATATGTCGGAGCGAATTTCACCAGCGGCAATTTTAATACGGCAGCAAATTTATTGTCCATAATCATTAAAAAAGCGGTTCTCCGCCGATAACGCGGCAGGAGGACCGCAGTAATCCGCGCGGCGGGAGCTTGTCCCCCGCGCGGTATTTTTAAAAGAATCCGGGGAAAGAAACTCCGCCTGTTGCCTTTTCCATTTCTTCAGCGCCGTATTCGTCTACCTCTGTAAGTATCTCATTTACTCCGCTTATAATAAGATCCTGAAGCATTTCAATATCATCGGGATTTACTATCTCGGGCTTTAACGTTACGGATTTAAGCTGCTTGTTTCCCGTCATTACAAGCTCGATAGCGCCGCCGCCTACGGATTTTGTAAACTCTTTCTGCTCAAGTTCCTCCTGAATCTTGGCGATATCCTCCTGCATTTTCTGCGCCTTTTTAACCATGGCGTTCATGTTTGCGTTGGAGTTCTGATATTCCTTGGGTAATCTTGCCTTCATAATGCAATTCCTTTCACTTATAACTTATTTCTATATTCAGCCGCTTTGCTTTTTCCAGCAGTCTGTCGACCGCGCTTTCGGCAGTCACAGAACTCTCGGCGGCTTCCTTTCGTTCGGTTTGCAGCTTTATTTTAAATCCCAAAGCGCCGCATATTTCGTGTTCCAACGTTCTCAGCGGCTCGTCTTTCATGCTGTTCAGCATATTGCTTGCGGAACGCACTGTAAGCGTATTTCCTATTATTTCCGCTTCGGAATCCGCCAGCAAGGCGCGTTTCATATCGTCAAGCTTTTCAACGGCGGCGCGCCATTTTTCGGGAGTAATATCCTGGGCGTGCAGCTTTTCGTGCTGCGTCTGCGAAGCTGGTTTTACGGCTTGTCCGACAAGGGGTGACACCATCGGTTCAGACGGCGCATAACTGTCGTAATCCGGCGGTGGAGCGCCATAATCGTCGGGCGGAGGCATAAAATCGTCGAACGCAGGCGGTGCGCTTTCCGCGAACGGCTGCGGAGGTTCTGGAGAGCTTTTCGCGGGGTTGCCCTTTACTATCTCCATGGTCTCGCGGCTTAGTTCGCGCAGCTTAGCGATATTCGCCGCCTCCTGCTTCGACATTTTTTCGGGGGGAGTGGGCTTGAACTCCTCTTTCGGAGTTTCTGCGGGCATGATATTAAGCGCGGGCGAGACTGTGCATCCTGAGGAGGGCGAAACTGGTGCGTCGGATATTGGTTTTCGCTCAGCTGACGCCGCCGTACCAAGACCAAGACACATTTTTACGAGACACATTTCCGCCAAAGTCTTGCGCTGCTTGGTTTTCCCGATATCGTCCGCGCACTGCTGCAGAAGAGACAGACAGCGCAGGATATCGCCAAGGGCATATAATCCGCATATCCTCTCTATTTCGGGGTATTCGTCCGGCATAGCGGAGAGCAGCTCCTTGTCCGCGGGAGCGGTCTTGAACAGCATTAAATCGCGGTAATGTCCGCTCAACTCGTCTATTATACGTGCTATATCCTTCGAGCCTTTATGAAGATCATTCAGAAGCCTAATGCAGCCCGAAACGTCCTTTGCCGCTGTCATTTCCGAAAACGCGAACAAGTGCCGCGTATCGGCAACACCAGCGCAGCTTCTCACCAGTTCCGAGGTCACATGAGAGTCTGCCGAGATACATCTGTCCAGCACTGAGAGCGCGTCTCTCATTCCGCCGTCGGAAAGCCGTGAGATAAGCTCCGCTGCGTCCCTGTCAAGCGTCACGCCCTCTTTTTCAGCTACGCTCAGCAGGCGTTCGGCGCTGTCCGCAATATCTATCCGCCTGAACTCAAAGCGCTGGCAGCGTGAAAGTATAGTCGCGGGCACTTTGTGCAGCTCGGTTGTCGCAAGTATGAACTTGACATGCTCAGGCGGTTCCTCCAGCGTTTTCAGCAGTGCGTTGAACGCCTGAAGCGACAGCATATGCACCTCGTCAATTATATACACCCTGTACTTGCAGCTTACGGGGGTATATGCAACCTCGTCGCGGAGCTGCCTTACGTCGTCCACGCCGTTGTTGCTTGCCGCGTCCATTTCGGTGATATCCGTCGCCGCGCCGCTCTCTATCTCGCGGCATGCTTCGCACTCAAGGCATGGATTGCCATTTACGGGGCGCAGACAGTTAACCGCCATGGCAAGTATCTTTGCGCAGGAGGTCTTTCCCGTTCCGCGCGACCCCGTAAACAGATAAGCGTGCGCGGCAGTGCCGCCCGCTATCTGATTTTTCAGGGTAGTGGTTATATGCTCCTGCGATATAACGTCGTCAAACGTTTTCGGACGATACTTTCTGTATAATGCAAGATACATATTACTACCCCCGATTTATAAGAATTTTCCGCGCGGCGTGCCGGTTACGCTATTATTCGTACTCCGTGCGCAGCGTAAAATTTTCCGGCAGCTCAAATATTGCTTCCTTTAAAAATTCCGGATAAAAATATTCGTCTTTAAGCCGCTCAAACTCCAGCCACATAAAATCGTTGGTATGAGCCTTTTCATTCAGCGTAAAGCCGCCGCTTTTGGGAAGCTCCGTGCGCGAAATATCCATAAGGAAATACACGCACAACTCATGAAAACGAATATTGTCTGTTTCTTCCGTAAAGAACGCTTGGTTAAGCCACAATGGTCGGACAATTTCGGGCGTTGCGAAAAGCTCCTCGCGAATCTCTCTTATAACGGCTTCCTCAGCCGTTTCGCCCATTTTTACCCTTCCTCCGGGCAGATAGCGGTAGGGCGAGTGCTCGTCGCGCATTGTCAGTATCCTGCCGTCGTTTATCATTACCGCACAAACCCTGTAATTGAATTTCTCGCCGTTTACATTAAAAGAAATATCCGTTTTGTCCATCATGCTCTCCGCACTAATACAAAAAACAAATGCTCTCGGTTATGGGAACAGGCTGACTGCGGCACACGAAGAAATCCGCTTAATGCTGCTCGGTTCCCCGCCTGACATGGTTCACAGCACTCCGTTGCGCAGGACCTGTCCCCATAAGCGAGAGCATTTATTAAAATTACTATACTATTATACTCTATTTCTCCAAAAAAATCAAGTGGTTTTTTCAAAATAACCCTTTTAACCGTTAAAATGCCATATACTGATATTCGTAGATAAGCGCTGTGATGAACAATGTCTTGTCAGTTTATTTCTTTAAGCGTCTTATATATCTGTTGCATTTGCTTGTCGGTATCGGCTATTGTTTCGGCGCACTGTTTGAGCTGCTGGGCAAGCTCGGCTGATACCTCCGTATCTGTCTTGTACTTCAATTCATGCTCCAAACTTGCCCAGAAGTCCATTGCTATCGTCCGTATCTGCACCTCGACGTTTACCATCTCTTTCCTGTCGGAAAGATAAACGGGGGTCTTGATGACAAGGTGCAGGCTGCGGTAACCGTTCGGCTTTGGCTTTTCAATATAGTCCTTGCGCACTATAAGCTCCACGTCGTCCTGCATGGTGAGCAGGTCGGCAACAGTATAAATATCATCTATATAATTGCATATCACCCTTACCCCTGCAATATCGTTAAGAGCGGCGCGCGCAGCGTCGCAGGTGAATGGGTATCCTTTTCGCTGAAGTTTTTCAAGAATGCTCTGTGGCGATTTCAGTCTGTCCTCAATATGGTGAATTGGGTTATAGTCATATTTTGACTTAAATTCCCCGTCAAGTATTTCCAGCTTGGTTTTTACTTCTCTTATTGCTGATTCGTAGAGATGCTCCATTCCGATAAATTCGTAAAGCTGCTCCATCACCTGCTCCTGAGTATTCGCCGGAATAAGACGGGTAACGGGCTGAAGCTCCACGGGTGGGTTGGAAATTGTCTTTCTTAATTTCGCTTTTGATATTGTCATACATAGTTCCTTTCAAGTATACAAAATAAACATTTGAGGGTTTTTTCTCCCAACTTAATTTATGTATAATAATAGCTTTTGTATAACTATATCACGCGCATAAAGAAATCCTGTTATTGTTGTGTGATTTTTTGCTGAAATTACTTGTTAGCCTCGTCCTGCATGCTTTGCAACAGTGCCGCAATATCTTCTTCTGACATCTTTCCGCTGCTCGATACAGCGGGTTCGGGAGCAGAAGCGGGTTCAGGCTCAGCTGCCGCGCCTGCAAGCAGCTTCTCAATATCGTCCTGCGACATCTTTCAGCCAC
The DNA here is from genome assembly GCA_910577365.1 of uncultured Oscillospiraceae bacterium. Classification (GTDB taxonomy): domain Bacteria; phylum Bacillota; class Clostridia; order Oscillospirales; family Ruminococcaceae; genus CAG-115. Next base: position 25,443 of record CAJTMU010000031.1, read on the forward strand.
TTGAAGCAGCG
>CAJTMU010000032.1 GCA_910577365.1 uncultured Oscillospiraceae bacterium
ACTCCGCATGCCGCAGCCTCTCTTACCACTATACCGTTTGTGTCGTACTCGGAAGGGAACAGGAACAAATCGCCTGCGGTGTAGTATACCCTAAGCTCCTCGCGGTCATAAATCACCCCGGGGAAAATACAGTTATCCGAAAGCCCGAGCTTTGCGGCATAGTCCTCAATCTCCTGACGCTCAGCACCGTCGCCTACGAACATCATTTTGTAAGCGATACCTTTTTCATCAAGTAGCTTAAGCGCGTCAAGTATCAGCCTTATACCCTTGTACCATAGCATCCTCCCCACAAAAATAAACAGCGGCATATCCTTGTCTATTCCGTAAGCGGCGCGCAGCTCGTCAGCGTCGTTCTTGTCGGCGCGGCCTCTTGGAAAATCCACGCCGTTTTCCATTACGCGGTATTTGCCTTCAAAGCCCAGACCACGGAGATTTTCACCTGCTCCGTTGCTTACCACCCAGACTTCGTCGCAGGCAGCGATGTTGGACACGATGAATTTGGTGGCCTGCTTTGCCATAAGCTCATTGGGCAGAGCGGCGTTTATCTCAATATCAAATTTTGTGTGGTAGGTAAGGATTATCGGCGCTCCGCACTTTTCCCGAAGCACTCTCGCCATTACCGCCGAAGCCCACGGGCAGTGGCAGTGGATAATGTCAAAATTTCTGTTGGAGAGCTTGTCCAGATTTGAGCTGCTGAAAGGGTATCCCGCGCGGTAGCCGCATAACTTTTCGCTAATGCTCATGCTTTTATAACGCACGACCTCGTATGGGTAGTTATCCACAGCGCCCGGGTAATCGGGGGTCGCGACGGCGGCGCTTCCCAATTGTGTGCTGATAACATCCGCATAGTTTACCACCGTATTCGCCACACCGTCCACCAAAGGCGGAAATGAATCATTCATAAGACATATGTTCAGCTTTTCCGACATGATAGGCTCCTTATCTGTTCTTCGGACGCGGCATATACTCGTTCAGCTTTGTCCGTTTTATTCTGGTTGATTTTTCAATGAAACGCTGATTGAAGCAAATCGAACACAATCAGCCCAATGGTTGCCTGCGTTTAATCAAGTTAACTGCGTTGTGACGGCGTTTCACTGATTTCTATTATAGCATAATTTGGTTAGTAATTCAAGAAATTTTTCACACAAATTCCGTAAATGTGAGAGAAAATCAACCAAAAACTTACGCTGTCTATTAAACGGCGGGGCAGAAGCGTAACCATTTATATCATTAGTTCTCTCAGCCCTGCCAGTATTTTTCTTTCACGCCGCGAAACCTGAACCTGCGTTATTCCAAGTATTTCGGCGGTTTCACATTGAGTTTTCCCGCGGAAATAACGCAGTATTATCAGCTGCCTTTCTTCTTCAGAAAGCTCTGACAGGCATTGTCTGAGAGCCAGCTTATCTATAAGGGAGTTTTCCCCCGAATCCTGCGGAAGGTCCAGCGTACCGCCGTCATCTTCTACCGTCAGCGACAGCGGCGGCTGCCCCGCCGATATGGCTTCCGCCGCTTCCTCATGTGATACCCCAAGCCGCGCGGCGATATCCGAGATACGCGGTTCGGCTCCCTCGGCAGCAAGTTCGTCGCGCACTCTTGCGGCGCGCAGTGAAAGCTCCTTAAGGCTTCGGCTCATTTTAACCGTTCCGCCGTCGCGGAACAGCCGCTTAATCTCCCCCAGAATAACTGGCACAGCATATGTTGAGAAGCAAAGACCGCGCTCCCAATCAAAGTTGTCGTACGCTTTGATAAGTCCCACACAGCCAGCGGAATATAGTTCCTCATATTCTATTCCGCGCCCTCTGAAGCGGTTTGCGAGCGAGTGCACAAGCGGAAGATTATTTTCTATAAACTCATCTCTTGTCAAGCTGCTTCTCCATTATCACGGTCGTGCCCTTTTCGGGTCTGCTGCTTACGCGCACCTTGTCCATAAAGCTCTCCATCACGGTGAAGCCCAGACCCGAGCGCTCCTCTTCGGCGGGCGCAGTGGAGAACATTGGCTGCATAGCCTGAGCGACGTCGGATATCCCTTTGCCCTTGTCCTTAACGGATATGTAGAGAAGATTTCCCGAGTACATACGCAGTGTCATTTCCACTGTGCCGCGGGTATCTCTGTAACCGTGAACGATAGCGTTTGTCACCGCTTCGGAAACGGCGGTCTTTATCGCGGCAATCTGTTCCACTGTGGGGTCGGCCTGTGCGGCGAACGCCGCGGCGGCAGTGCGGGCAAACGCCTCGTTGCGCGACAGCGACACAAAGCATACGCGGCTTTCGTTTTCAATTATCCTTTTCATGCGTTTACTCCTTTTACCAAAAGATTTGACAGTCCTGACAGTTTTATTACTGCCGCAATATTCGGCTGTGCGTTTTTTATAAGAACCTCTCCGCCGTAGGCGCGTACCGTTTTTAAGCGTCCCAGAATCAGCCCTATTCCCGAGCTGTCCATAAAGCCAACGTTTTCCATGTCTATTATCAGCATTTCGGGGCGGGAGAGGTTTATTACCTCGTCAAGCTCCATACGCAGCTCACGTGCGATATGGTGGTCTATATCGCCGGATATCGCTGCGGTTATCCGCTTCCCGTCATTGTAGATCTTAAGCATTTCGTTCTCCTTTCATCATCGGGATATAATAATTATAGCGCCATACCGCAAAAAATTTTGTCGGTATGACGCTGTGAAAATATGTTTTTGGTGCCGCAAGGAAATGAATCTATGTATATCGTATCAAAAAAAGCCGCTTTCTGAAAGAAAACGGCTCAGCTTGTAGAAAAAGCCTATATGCCAGACAACATCGTCGCATGAAATTTCAAAAAGTGTCAAAATTTGCGAAGCAAATTCTGACTGGTTTTCGCAATCGCGCATAGTGAACGGAGCGTGCTTGCGGACATTTTGAAGTTCTTTTAAATAATCTGCTTTTTGTCAACTTATCTTAATAGCATAAATTATTATTTGCCTAATCAGCCTGCGTTAAATAATCAATAAAACTCAAGAAAATTATGTCTTTCATTATTAAATTTACATTCGATTATCGCGTTAAGCTCCACATTCATAACGCTGTGAAAAATATTGCCCTCGACCTGCGGGTTGACCTGTTTAAGCTGTGCGATAAGCTTTTTTATTTCGGCGCGCTTTGAGCCGTCCGCACCGTCGCGGCGCTCCGTTACCCGACAGGCGCAGCTGATAAATTCCAGAGAGTTTGCCGCGCACCACGCTTTTATATCCACTTCACGGATATAGTACATGGGTCGGATAAGCTCCATTCCCTCATAGTTGGCGCTTTTTACCTTTGGCATCATTGTGCGCACCTGACCGCCGTAAAGCATACTCATAAGTATAGTTTCTATGATATCGTCGTAGTGATGACCGAGAGCAATCTTATTGCAGCCAAGCTCGCGCGCTTTGCTGTAAAGATGGCCGCGGCGCATTCTCGAGCAGAGAAAGCAGGGGCTGTCCCCCACATTATACACCGATTGATAGATGTCCGTTTTAAACACGGTTATGGGTATATTAAGTATTTCGGCGTTTTTTTCGATAGCTGCGCGGTTTTCAGGGCTGTAACCCGGGTCCATGACAAGAAAGACCGCTTCAAAATCTCCGCCGTGCGCCAGCCGTTCCTGAAACAGCTTAGCCATCAGCATCGAGTCCTTTCCGCCTGAAACACATACGGCGATTTTGTCTCCGCGCTCCGTCAGTCTGAAATCCTCCAGAGCCTTTGTAAAGCGCCGCAGAACAGTCCTGCCGAAATCCTCATGCAGACTGCGCTCAACGGCTTTAACCCGATCTTGCGTAAAGTTGAGATTATCCATGCATATCTGACGGGAGTTACGGCGTAAGCATCATGTTGATGTTGGCTACCCTCGTTATACCTCCCGCTTCCTCAAAATCGAATTTTATCCCGCCGCCCTCTATACGTTCGGCGCTCTCCTTGAAATCATACCCGTTAAGCCACAGCATACCTGCCGCCAACAGCCTGTGGTCACAGTAAAAGGATTGTATGACCTCCATATACCGCCGCGCAAGCACCTCAGGCGCAAGCGGCGTGAAAACCTCGTCGGGCAGTCCAGAAATCTGCACGAAAAGCGCACCTCCGTCATAGGGACACCGATAATAGCAGGTGTTCTTATCCGCTATCCCGCAGCACACCATTGCGATATTATGACCGGTGTGAAGCTCGTCCAGCCAAAAGCTCGCATTCGCAAATTCGGGAACGCCCTTAAGCGTTTTTGAGGCTCTCCTTGCGGGAGCGGAGGCTTTTTCGGGAAGCCCGCTCTCCTTGTTCGCCCAGCCCCAAAGCCATGTCTGGGAGCTTTCGCTTTCCGTGCCGAGTATCCCGGAGTTGAAACTTTTGTCTCCGAAAGAAATTCTCCCGTTTTTAATGTCGACGTTCCACCCGCTTTCCCCTATAACTAATTCACCCATAGCCAGTTGGTGCGCTATTGCCGCTCCCGCGGACAGCGAAACAAGGTCGAAAAAGCTATTCTTATCAAATTTTATCGGACAATCCAGTATGCTCATTTCTGCCTCCTGATTCTAATTTTAAATTTTCCTCGACTCATTTGTAAACGCGGTCCTTTACTTTGCCCCATGCTGCGTTTTCAGGCACTCGCAAAAAAATTCCCGCGTGGGCGAAGCGCCGCTCTTTGCTTTGAGCTCGTCTGCTCCACGATCATTGCGCGGTCCGTCCCTGCCCTAAAAAATGTTCTGCCCGAACTTTCTCAATATGTCGCGCAGCAGCATTTTATCTATCTTGTACATCTTGCTTTTTCCCGCGGGCAGGTCGTCCTTCCGCATTTCAAACCTCATGTAGACCTCGGAATAATCCTCGTCAAAGTGAAAAACGCAAAGCAGATAGCGGTTTTTGGTGGCGTAATAATTTACGGGGTTCATTTTCAGCACCTCGCGCAGGTCTGCGTCCAGCGCTTTTTCAACCTCCGCTATCTCCATAGGCTCAAACTGCACCTTTTTGTTTCTTGGAAGCGCCTCGGCGCGCTTTTCCTCCTCGGTCTTTCCGATTTTTATCTTTCTTTTGAACAGTCCCGGCATAGGCGCTCCTTTCGTCAGTCTATCTTTATTTCCAGCGCCCTTAAAAGCGAAAGCGCTTCGGGGCTTGAAAATGCCGCCCCCTTCATTTTGCAGGAAAATATATCGGGAGCATATCCGCTTGCTCCGCGGAAATCTGCCTTGCGCAGGTCGCATTTCAGAAAGTCGGTTCTGTCAAGACTGCACTCGGAAAAATCGCTTTCGCGCAGGTCGCACTCCGAAAACAGGCATTCAAGCAGTGAGTTGCTTTTGAAAACAAACTTCCTCATGCTCATCTTTTCAAATATCCCGCCGCGTATTCTGCATCTGCTCATTTCGCTTATTGGTTCGGAGAACGCTCCCGCCGACATAAGTTCCCCCCAGTTTATCCCGTATATTGTACAGCTGAAAAGACGGGTATCGTTAAAGCTGCTGTCTTTGAATTCAAGCGATGAGGCGTGACAGCGGGCAAATCCGCAGCCCGAAAATGACACGTTTTTCAGCTTAAGCTCGGAAAATGAGCAGTCTGTGAATTCGCAGTCCACAAATCTGATGTCCGAATACTCACTGCCCGAAATATCAAGCTTGCTGAATTCCTCGTTTTCATAATATTCCATAAAAATCCCTTTCCGTCAGCAGATACCCATTATTTCCGACGCCGTTTCCACAGCGAACTCACAGAAACTCTCCAGACGGCTTGTTCGCTTTACCGGACAATTTATTCTATCTGCGGACAGACTGTCGGGGAAAACAGCTATATCCGCGATATTCAGCAGCGGGATATCCATCTCGCTGTCTCCCGCGCAGATTATCTTGTCATTGTTTCCAATCCTGCCGAGCAGCCGCATAGCGCCCCCGCCCTTGTTAATGCGCCGCGGTATAACATAGATCTTTTCGCCCGTGCGGTAAAAATCGCAGTCCGAAAGACCGCCGAGCCGCTTTTCCGTTTTTTCGGGACAGCCGCTTTTGGTAAACAGAAACAGACTGTCCACCATGCGTATTTCAAAATTCCTGTCGGGGTCGCACTCAAGCAGCTTATAGCAGCGCTTTAACTCTTCCGCGCAGCTTCGCGTTATTTCCGCCGACTTTTCCGCCCAATCGGGCTGAACTTCTCCGTCGATAAGCAGATTTCCTCCGTTGTCGGTTATCGCGTATTTCGGCGAGAAGTCAAGTGGAAAGGTTATTCTTCGGTATTGCTCTATGCTGCGCGAGGTAACGGGTATTATATTCAGCTTGGGGAGCAGAGCGGCGCTTTTTTCGGATATGCAGCTTATCGCCGCGCCGTCCTTATATTCCACCGTGATATCTCCCGCGCGCTTGGTGCGGGCGGAGCGTATCACCGTACCGTCAAGATCGGCAAAAAAATATGTCATATATCCCCCAGCAGTTTTATAATTCCGCAGGCGCGGTAGCGCTTCAGCGGATACTCCCTGACCTCAACGCCCTTTTCCGCCGCCAGTTCTTCTATATGTGCGGTTAGGGGGCTGCCCTTTTCCCTTACAAGCACCATTCGCGGAATACGGCGCAGCAGCACGCGGGCAGTTTCTCCTATCCCGGGCTTTACAAGATTTATATCTGTTATACCGAACTTTTCCGCTATTTCCCGTGTTTCCCGCAGACCGTCGCCGTGCGCTTCATTTTCGGGAACAGTGACGTTTTCAAAGCTCATTTTGTTTTCCACTGCGTTGATAAATTCGTATGTTCTGTCTCTTTCGGCAAGCTCGGCGAAATAAGCAGCCCCGTGGAAATCGCCTTCAAAAATGAGGTCGCCGCGCAGCACCGTGCGGCTGAACAGCCCCGACACCACCGCGTTAAGGCAGGCGCAGGGTATGAAAATATCCTCACGCGTTCCGCAGATATCGCAAACTCCCGCGGGGTCGGCAAGCACGGCGGGTCGGCAATCCACATCGGGGAAATCCGTCAGCGCCTCGCGCAGCTGACGGGTAATAGCTCCCTTTCCAGTCCAGCCGTCCACGAATTGTATATCCTCTGGGGCGTGACGCGCCAGAATATACCGCATAGCGGTTTGGTCAATACCCTTGCCGCGTATTATGGATATCGAGTAGTGGGCAAGTCTTACCCCGTATTTTCTCCGAAGATAGCGCACGATAAGCGCTCCAACTGGAGTGCCCGCTCTTGCAAGCGAAACTATCGCGGCGTGCGGTTTTTCCGCATAGATACGCTCCGCGACCGCCTGAACCGCCTGAGCCGTTTTTTCCGACCATTCGGCAAGTCCTCGCTCGTACTGCCTTATGTATTCCGCCGACGGTTCGTATTCCGCGGGGAGCAGCTCGCTGTAATGCACGCCGCTTTGTATAAGCGGCTCGCGCTCTTTTGCGGAAAGAGGCGATATTTTTCCCGTTATATCCTTTAAAAGCAGTATGCCGTCTTCGCCGCGAAGACTTGTAGGCATTTTCGCGCCGCGCCATCTTACAAGCACCACGCGCCCGCTGACAGCGCCGCACAGCAGTTTTACCGCGTTTTCGTCGGGGTTTTCCGCGTCGGTGATTATCACGCTTATATCGGCGTTCCCGACATTATATAGATATACCCTGCGCTCGGGGTCGTAAAGACTGTTCAGCGCCGCGCGGCTTCTTACCGCGTAGCCGCCCTCATCGGAGGGCAGCATGGGGCTTCTGGTAACTCCCTGCACCGTAACGCGGCAGCCTTTTTCACTTAGCAGCCTGCCGAGTATTATCGGAGGCACACAAAGCTCCTCTGTGCCTATTACCGCTATATTACCCGATATATCACCGAGCTTCTCCGCAATATTCCGGCATAATCTCTCACATTCCACAAAGTATTCGCCGATATTCACGCCGAGCCTGAAATCGTATATTGCGTTCAGAAAGATTTCCCTGTCGGGCTTTCTTGGCGTTATCTTTATGTCGGGAAGATATTTTTCGGGATATTTCGCGTCGGAGCAAACAAACCTTTTCGGCGCGAAGCACTCAATGCCGTTTTCGCGGAAATTGTTTACGGCTTCCTCCGAAGCGATAAACGCTGCCGCAGTGATACGGCAGTCGGGGGAGAGAAATACCCTCAGCTTTTCCGCCAGCTTTATGGCGGTGCTGCCCGTGGTAAATTCGTCGTCCGCTATAATAAGACGCTCGGCACGGCGGAGTAAGTCGGCGTTTCTTATGCACAGCCTGTGCAGCGTCGCGTGGCTGTGGCTCTCTTCGGTAGTTATGCTGTCAAAGCATTCGGGCAGAGCCTCGCGGGTGGTGGAGATATAAAAGCAATCGCCGCCAAGCTCCCTCGCCAAAAACGCCCCAACCGCGACCGCTGTTTCTGCGAAACCTATCACGCAAACACTTTCCCCGCCGCCTTTTTTTAGCTCCCGACCGAGCGCGGAAAATTCCTCATACGTTCTTAATGGGTCGGAGGGGTAGTGCTTTGACTGAAATTTATTTATGATTATAAATTCTCGTTTGTTGTTGTTTTCACGTCTTGCAAAGGAAAAATCAGGGTAGTTCATCGATTGTGTCCTTTCGGGAGCGGCATAAGCCGCTCCGCTCGTTTATTTTGACATGAAATACAGTATGACAATTGCCACCAGCGACGCTCCGCAGATAATCCAGTTTCTGCGGATAGTGCGTTCAAGCTTGTCGTTTTTTCTTTTGCGTTCCTCGTCGTCTCTTTTTGGCATAAAAATCACCCCCGCTGTGCTTTATTGTAACACAGCGGGGGGCAAAAGTCAAGTGATGAGGTATTATTTTGCGATATTGTCTTTTATTTTCTCCAGAAGCCGCGGGTCAGGCTGTTCCTCGGCGCTTTTTATTGCGGAGATTATTTTGTCCTCCGCGCCTCTATGAGCCGCCGCAGTGCCGTTCGTGCCCACTTTAAAGCGTACTCTCAGCTTTAAAGCAGCAATTGCCGCGAGAATAAGCGCCGCCGCTCCCGCAGCGAATATTACCCAAAGCGGAACACTTTTGTCGACGGCTTGTTCGGGAATTGCTGTAATGTTTCCAATAGGGCTTGAACCCATTTCTTGGTCGCCGTTCCCGATAGTCGTAAATCCGTCCGGATACATACCTTCTATTATATCGTGTGCTCCGTTTCGGAAGCCGGGATTGTCAGCGAGAAAAATGTCGGCGTGAAACACCTCGGCATGTGAGAGCTTTTCGATGTAATTCGCAATCTTATTTTCCGAATTTCCCGGAACAAATCCCGTGTTATCAGTCGCGACGTTTCTTTCGTTGACGAACGTCGCGACGCCCCCAAACTGCTTTGAAAAGCGGTCGTAATATGTCTTTTCCGAGCCGGAAACGACAACCGTTATCATATCGCTGTTTTTGTGGAATTGTACTTCCAGAATACCTATGTCTTCTTCCTGAACGGAAAGATAACACAGCTTTTCAAAATAAAGCTCGCGTTCCCACAGAGCGTTAGCGCCTGTGGTGAAGCGCAGAACGTTGTTGCTCCCAGCAATATCGAGTATCTCCTCACACTTTTCTTCGGAAGCGTTTACCAGACCGACGTCGTAATTTGTGTATACCTCGCCGTCTATCATTTCACTGCCCGTTTCGGCAATAAAGGAAAGATTTTCGGGGTATCCGTTTTTCTCCCAGTATGCTATGATGTCCTCAACATCGCCGCTGCCGCACTCTCCGCGCTGGAATATCATAGGGGTATCGTAGTCGGACGGAGAAGCGCTTTCAACTTGGGAAGAAGGCTCGGAAATCGTCGAAGCATTCTCGTTCGGCACGGGCTTTGAGTATTCCATTGGGTCGCGTTCCGGCATATCCTCCGCTATTGACACCTCGCTCTGCGAAGCAGCGCTTGCGGAATATGCGGGAAGTATCACTGCCGACAGTAGTATCAAAGATAATGTAACGTATTTCTTCATAATTTTTCTCCTTTCACTTTAACCTATTCCTCAAGTATCTGACGCAGGGTCTTGATGGCCTTGTTCCAGCGCCATGCCGCCGTTCCCGCGGGGATACCCATTATCTGCGCGATTTCGCGGAACTTAAAGCCGCCGTTTATGTGCAGCGCAACGATTTCCCGCTCCGTGCGCGGCAGCTTTGCCAGCGCCGCCGCTATATCCAATCGGCTTTCCGCGGCGGATTGAAGCGAATAACCGTCGGGTATATCCTCCGCGCTTTCGATATCCTCAAGCCGCAGCATTTTTTTCAGAGAGTTTATCGCCGCGTTGTGCGTCATGGCAAAAATATACGCGCGAGGCTTTTTTACCGAATCGTCAGGCGGCGAACTGTAAAGCTTTACAAAAACATCTTGGGTGATATCTTCGGCTAATGTACGTTCGCCCGCTATCCGCAGCGCTACGGTGTATACGGGCTTTGACAAAGCCGAATATATTTGCTCAAAGGCTTTCATGCTGCCGCCGCGCATTTCGCCGATAAGTGCCAGCAGCCGCTTGTCGCTCAATATATCCGTGCTGTGGGTTGCTCCTGTCAAATTCATTTCATACCTCCTCTCTGTTTACTATGACAACTTAAAGGGGAAATTTTATGGTGTTTTTTAATTTTTTCTAAGGTATAGTTAAACAATAATTTATGCTATTAAGATAAGTTAACAAAAGGCTAATTATTTAAAAGAATTTCCCGCACCGCTGCAAACGACGCAAGGTTTTGTGCAAAACCTTGCGTCGTTTGCGCTATCCAGCCGTAAAAGCTCCGCCCGCTTTGTGGGCTGTGCTTTCACATCGGATTGCGGGAAATTCATGCGTGGGCGATCACTTTACGCCTGCTTTCAGCGCCTATGGCTCTTCATTTTTAGGTGATTCGTCGCAGCGTTGCTCTAAATAAAACAAATTATTATTTTTCGCACTAATTCTCAAAAAACAAAGCCACTTTCAACAGGTTCGTTAAAAGTGGCTTTGTAAATTACGGGAAAACCGTCTTACTTATACAGTTTTTTCGCCTTATAACTTGTGTGCAGCACCTCATGCGCTTTATGGCTGCCCGTTTCGCCCAAGAACTCGTCATAAAGCGCCTTTACGTCGGGGTTCTCATGCGAGCAGCGCATGGTGTTCGCGCTGTCGATATCGTAAAGCACCTTTGCGCGTTCCGCTCTGATATCGGTGAAGCTGCGTACGGAGGAAGGCTGGATTATCTGACCGCCGCCGTTTACACAGCCGCCCGGGCATGCCATTATCTCAATAAAGTGATAGCTTGCCTCGCCGCTCTTGACCTTTTTAAGCAGCGCCTTTGCGTTGGCAAGACCGCTTGCGACGGCTACCTTGACTTCCATGCCAGCCACATTATAGGTGGCTTCCTTGATGCCATCAACGCCGCGTACGTCGGTAAATTCGATGGGAGTGCTGTCGGGTTTGCCTGTCAGCTTCCATACCGCCGTGCGGAGAGCCGCTTCCATAACGCCGCCAGTCGCGCCAAAAATGACCGCCGCACCCGTGCCGGTGCCGAGAGGACTGTCGCATACCTCGTCGGGAAGGTCGTTGAACATAATTCCCGCCTGCTTGATGAGACGAGCCAGCTCGCGTGTTGTGATAGTAGCATCAAGGTCGGGAATACCCGCCGCCGACTGATCATCTCTGCCGATTTCGTATTTCTTTGCCGTGCAGGGCATAATGCTCACACTGAAGATATCCTCGGGATTCTTGCCCAGCTTCTGCGCGTAGTAGGTCTTTACCACCGCGCCAAACATCTGCTGCGGCGATTTGCAGGAGGACAGATTCGGGATAAATTCGGGGAAGTAGTTCTCGCAGTAGCGTATCCATCCGGGAGAGCAGCTTGTAATCATGGGCAGCACGCCGCCGTTCTGCACTCTGTCGATAAACTCAGCCGATTCTTCCATAATGGTGAGGTCTGCCGAGAAATTGGTGTCGAATACCTTATCAAAGCCAAGTCTGCGCATAGCAGCAATCATCTTGCCCTCTACGTTCGTTCCGATGGGGTAGCCGAACGCCTCGCCCAGTGAAGCGCGTACAGCGGGAGCGGCCTGTACCACTACCATCTTTTCGGGATCCGCTATTGCCTCGAGTATCTTGGCGGTGTCGTCCTTTTCTTTCAAAGCGCCTGTCGGGCAGGCGGTGATGCACTGACCGCAGGAAACGCAGGCGGTCTCCGCAAGCGACATATCAAACGGCGATGCTATCTGCACCGCGAAGCCGCGCTCGTTAGCGCCGATAACGCCAATGCCCTGAAGCTTCTCGCAGGCTGCCACGCAGCGGCGGCAGAGAATGCACTTGCTGTTGTCGCGAGTCATATGCGCCGCGCTGTCATCTATTTCAATGGCGGGGTTTTCGCCCTCGTAGTAGTCCTCAACGACATTATACTCGTTGCAAAGCTCCTGAAGCTCGCAGCTTCCGCTTCTCACGCAGGAAAGACACTCTCTCTTGTGGTTGGAGAGAATAAGCTCCAGCGTGGTGCGGCGGCTCTCTATAACCTTAGGGGTATTGGTGAATACCTCCATGCCCTCGTTGATGGGGTATACGCAGGCTGCGACGAGCGTTCTCGCGCCCTTTACCTCCACCACGCAGATACGGCACGCGCCGATCTCGTTTATATCTTTAAGAAAACACAGCGTTGGGATCTTAATGCCCGCGAGCCTTGCCGCCTCGAGAATAGTAGAGCCTTCGGGAGCGGAGCAGGGAACACCGTTTATTTTAATATTTACCATTTCTTTTCTCCTTTCCGTCAGCCCTTAACGATAGCGCCGAACTTACAGTTGGACATACATACGCCGCACTTTATGCACTTTTCGGAATCGATTTTGAACGGATTGCGGATTTCGCCGCTGATAGCGCCCACAGGGCACTTCTTCGAGCAGAGCGAGCAGCCCTTGCACTTGTCTGCGATTATCTTGTAGCTCAGCAGGCTCTTGCATACGCCCGCGGGGCAGGTCTTGTCCTTAACGTGGGCAATATACTCGTCGCGGAAGTAGCGCAGCGTGGAAAGCACGGGGTTGGGAGCTGTCTGACCCAGACCGCACAGCGCGTTGTCCTTGATGTAGTAGCACAGCTTCTCCATCTTGTCCAGGTCTTCCATCGTGCCCTTGCCCTCGGTTATCTTGCTGAGTATCTCGTACAGACGCTTTGTTCCTATGCGGCAGGGAGTGCACTTGCCGCAGCTTTCGTCAACGGTGAATTCAAGGAAGAACTTGGCGATATCCACCATGCAGTTGTCCTCGTCCATGACGATAAGTCCGCCCGAACCCATCATCGAGCCGATGGAGATAAGGTTGTCATAATCTATCGGAATATCCAGATGCTGAGGAGGAATGCAGCCGCCCGAGGGACCGCCCGTCTGAGCCGCCTTGAACTTCTTGCCGTTGGGAATGCCGCCGCCTATTTCCTCTATAACCTCGCGCAGCGTGGTTCCCATCGGAACCTCAACAAGACCAGTATTGTGGATCTTTCCGCCAAGCGCGAATACCTTTGTACCCTTGGATTTTTCAGTACCCATTCCCGCGAACCATTCCGCGCCGTTAAGGATTATCTGGCAGATGTTCGCGTATGTCTCAACGTTGTTGAGAATGGTGGGCTTGCCGAACAGTCCCTTTACAGCGGGGAAGGGAGGACGTACTCTCGGCTCGCCGCGGTTACCCTCGATAGAGGTCATCAGCGCGGTCTCCTCGCCGCATACAAACGCGCCCGCACCCAGGCGAAGCCCGAGGTGGAACTTGAAGCCCGTGCCAAAAATGTCGTCACCGAGCATACCCTGTTCCTCAGCCTGTCTGATGGCTATTTCAAGGCGCTCTACCGCGATGGGGTACTCCGCGCGGACGTAGATATAGCCCTGATTAGCGCCGATAGCGTAGCCCGCGATGGTCATCGCCTCAATTACTGCGTGGGGGTCGCCCTCAAGAACAGAACGATCCATAAACGCGCCGGGGTCGCCCTCATCGGCGTTGCAGCATACGTATTTCTGCTCGTTTACGCTTGCCTTGGCAAACTGCCACTTGCGCCCTGTGGGGAAGCCAGCGCCGCCGCGTCCGCGAAGCCCCGAATCGGTTATTACTTTGATAACGTCGTCGGGCGACATGGTGGTGAGCACCTTGTTGAGCGCCTGATAGCCGTCGCGCGCTATGTACTCTTCAATATGCTCGGGATTGATAACGCCGCAGTTTCTGAGAGCAACACGGTGCTGCTTCTTGTAGAACGGTGTTTCGTCCAGCGAGATAATGCTGCCGTCCTCATGAACGGTTTCGGAATAGAGATACTTCTTTACCGGCTCGCCGTTCTTCAGGTGCTGCTCAACTATCTCGGGGATATGCTCCGCCTCAGTCTTTGAGTAGAAAACGCCCTCGGGATAAACAATCATTATCGGACCGAGCGCGCACAGACCGAAGCAGCCTGTCTTGATGACGTTTACCTTGTCCTTCAGTCCGTTTTTCTCGATCTCTTCCTCAAGAGCCTTTATGATATTCGCCGAACCGCTGGAGGTACAGCCCGTACCGCCGCAGACCAGCACGTCCCTGACGCCGCTGTCCTTGTGCTCGACGCGCGTTGAAACTACCTCTGCCGCTTTGGCTTTGACAGCGTTAAGCTCGTCTAATGTTTTAATCATACTTGTGACTATTCTCCCGTCAGGGAGAATCTCTCCTTTCGAGTTTTTGCGGTTTTGCGCCGGCAAAATTGGGGGTTATCCCAAAAAAGCACAAAACTTGTAGATTTGAAAATTAATTCTCAAACCGAAGCCTTTCCGTATAAGGGATCAAACTTATCCCTCGAAGCCATACTTCGGGGATAAAGCCCCGCGCCGCACACGCATGTGCATACTATGTAAATCAGTTATACTTTGCGAGAATTTTATCCACATCGTCAACGGTGAGTCTGCCATAAACATCCTCGTTTACCGTCAATACGGGAGCAAGGCCGCATGCGCCTATGCATCGGCAGGCATCGAGAGAGAATTTACCGTCAGGCGTAATGCCTCCGCTTTCAACTCCCAGTCTTTCCTGAAGCTTGTTGTAGATATCGCCAGAACCTTTAACATAGCACGCTGTTCCAAGGCAGACAGATATCTTGTATTTGCCCTTGGGATTTGTGGTGAACTGTGCGTAGAAAGTAACAACTCCGTAAACCTTCTCCAGCGGGATGTCCATCTCCTCCGCTATGATCGTCTGCACTTCGATTGGAAGATACCCGTAGATCTCCTGCGCCTTCTGGAGAATAGGCATAAGCGCGCCCGGGTCGTCCTTGTGCTCCGCAATGATCTCTTTGAGCCGCGCCTCCTGCTCTGCTGTTCCCGCAAAGGGAACGGCGCTCGTTTTCAATGCCATTTCATATGCCTCCTTATAACAATCTGCTTGGCACGCACAGTTTCCTGTGCGTGCCCGCTGTGCCGTATATACGGCATGCGTTGTGCCTTGCTCAATAGCTGCCTCACCTGCGAAACCGCGTTTTAAGCCTTATAGGCGCGAAAAACACGGAAAAGCCGCGCTGTTCAGCTCGGATTACTCCGTTGCAATATCACAATTGATATATCACCATGTTATTATAACATATCGCTTCCGAAAAATCTACATTTTCCTTTGGTTTTTTCCGCTTAAATTGTTAGAAAAAATTTATCATATTTTGTAGAAATTAACCAACCTGTCCGCTGCCAATACATTTTATTCCAATAATGGGCTTAATATGTTAAAGATGTAAGTGCGTCTGTCATACCATATACTTTGATTGTAATTATCTGCTTGTAGAAAAAGTTAATGCAACGCAGTGTTGTGCATTCAGGCTCCCGCAAAAAATTTCAAATTTAAATAATTAAGCTTAGATCAACACTTTATATACAGACTGAGGGGCAGCTCTCTGGAGCTGCCCCGTTTTTTATGAAATATCAAGCTGTTTAAGGTATCAGAAAATTTTTTGTTGTTGAAGGAATCACACGGTTTTCATTGGTTTTGTTATAAATGTTGTTTAATATCTCTTGTAGCACAACTTTATCGGTTTAACTCCGAGGTCGGCAATATCAGGTGTAAAAGCAGACGCCGTCATACTGACAGTTTGATATGCTATTTCGGCAACCATGCTGCTGATATCTGCCATGATGCCCATAATG
Organism: uncultured Oscillospiraceae bacterium; assembly: GCA_910577365.1. Lineage (GTDB taxonomy): Bacteria > Bacillota > Clostridia > Oscillospirales > Ruminococcaceae > CAG-115. Next base: position 16,003 of record CAJTMU010000032.1, read on the forward strand.
ATGCCCGCTGTGATGACCGCCCCATGTGTATGGGGTGGGTGTATAGTAGTCGGGCTGAATAGGCTGCGCTGGTTGTTCTGGTTGAGCCGGCTGAGTCGGTTGCGCAGACTGTTCGGGTGATGTGGACTGTGTAGGCGGGTCAGTTTGGTTTGGCTGGACGGGCTGTGTTTGCTGAGCGTACGGAGCAGGCTCTGACGGAGCGGTTTCCGAGGCTTCGGAACTTGGAATTTCCTTAGTTTCACTGTATATGCTTTCGGGGATTCCGTCTACAAAGGTACTGAAAATATATTCGCATCTTCCGTTGGGGAAAACGACATCTATGTTGTAAAGCTTGTTGTTGGGGTCGGAGGGAAGGTCAAATGTCCTGCCGTTAAATTGGGGATTTTCGTAAGTGTACTCATCAGAATAAACGCATATGCCCGCAATTTCCGCATCGTCGGGAAGCATCAGCACAGCTTTTGTCTCTCCCTTCAGATCTATTACGGGACAGCTTCCGCGGCATTCCCAAGGCGCCGCACCACAGGCGATAGTGTTCGCTGTATCGCCGCCTGTCTGAATTTGCTCTTCCCACTCGTAATTACAGCGCGAAAGGGCATAATAGGTATTGCCAATCCTCAGCCTAAGCATGGGAGGCTCACAGCAGGAAGTTTTAAAGACATATTCACAGCTGCCGCAGCCATAGTCTACCATTACCGAATAGATGTCGTAAGCGCTGTCGTTACAAAGTACGATTTCATCGTTGACTATTTCGCAAGGACGAAAATCGGTGCTGTCGCGGCGGCATGTGGCGGAAACTATCCTGCCGCCGTTGGTCAGCAGTCTGGGATTTCCTGCCAGCATTGAGGTGTTGACAACTGTAACATCAGATGTGCCGTCGGCAAGGGATATCGGATCTGCATGCGATGAGGAAGAAATCCCGTTCTCGTCCCATTGATAGCTTCCTGTTGTCAGATTCAGGCAGGAAATTGTATCGTCGGCGTTCAACTCCATGCGAAGCAGGGGCGGCTCAAATTCGTCAGTAAGAGAAGTAGTTGCGGCGCTCTCTGCTGCAGCATTGTCAAATCCCGAATTTGACAATGCCAGCGAAACACCGCTGTTTTCAACAGATGAACAGCCGCTTATCAGTATAGCGGCACAGACAATAATTGCCATTACAGACTTTTTCATTAATAAAACCTCCTAATATAATATTGTACAAATAATACCAGATAACCAAGAAAAAAGCTGCATAAAAGTTATAAAAACAGCAGCTTTTGCAAACATAGTAAACAAGCTTTCATGAGATTCCTCCGAAAGCCAACCAATGTATAAGGAACATTTTTTCAGCCAACATAAACTGGATTGAGATTCTGTGTCAAGTTAATATATAATAGTATAGGGCAGGATTGTATAGTAAAAGCGCTTTCCTTAGAAGGAAAGCAACATACAATAGAAAAGGTTATCGTAAAACAATGTCAACGCAAAAGATTAAAGACTAAGTCAGCAATATGGGGTACAGCTTTGTGCAAGAAAAAGTAATTGACCAAGGAGATATACTGCATTTTGCGCAAAGTTACTCAAATTGTTGCTTACTTAGATGGGTCAAAAATTTGAAAAATTTACTATATTAACACTATTATATACGCTCTGACACTTTCCATAAGGAAAGCGTCAGTCTTCAGTATAAAAAAGTTATAGCAACATAAAACTAACGCAAGAGATTTTTTACAAAGCCTGACGTTATTTGTTGCACGAAGCGGAGTAAACCGCGTGGACAGGTTGCAAAGCGCGAAGAAATTCAAATTTAAATAAATCTGCCATAATCAACAACTTTTATTAAGATCAAAGATTTCCTTAGGGAAAATGAAACTGTATTTTGGCACCCCTTGTAGGAATCGAACCTACAACTGCCCCTTAGGAGGGGGCTGTTATATCCATTTAACTAAAGAGGCATATATACATAGTATATCACCATATATAAGAAATTTCAAGTGAAAATATAGATTTTCATCATTTTTTACAAAATTTTTCTAAAAAATTAAAAAATTTTGGATGCACAGAGAAATTTGTGTGATTAATTGACGTATATTAACAATAATTTTCATAGCAGGTACGGGAATAATAATGACGAGCGAATTCGTGCTTTTAAATAGAATTGTGTATTAGCGCGAAAATCAGCTCATAAAGTTATTGCATAGGACAAAATTAAGTAAAATGAATAAAAAAATCTTGAATATTTATACAAATTGCACATTGACTTACGGGTGGTAAAAATGGTATAGTGTAATACAAGGATAGTTGCGCCTGTTCGGGGGTAGCTATGCCAACTGTACGTTTCCTCGGCTTCTGCCGACGGGTATTCTTTCTAAGGAGGATTTCAACTTATGAAAATAGCAAAGATTCTTTCTGCGGCTGCCGCTTGCGCAGTTGCCGCAGCCGCGTTGGCAGTAAGCGCAAGCGCGGAGCTGACTTTGGCTGACGCCCCCGCTTCAAACCTTTCTTCCGGTACGGGTAGCTGGATGTTAAAGCTGTATGTTCCCTCCGAGGGCATTGACCTCGGTATTAATTTGGCTGATATCAAGGGCATCCGCTACACCTTTACAGCTGCAGAGCCTGAGTGGTTCGAGGGCAACACCGGCGGTGGGTTGGTTATTTCCTGCGGACCTACAAGTGTTACTCCCGCTGACCATAACTGGGCTTCCGCTAACTGGTGGGGCGTAGTTGACGAGGACCTGGAACTTGACACCCATGACGAGGCTGCTGCTGTCAAGACTGTTAAGGTAGGCGATTATACCTACTCTGCAACTGTTATGATTGACGATACCAACTGCATATATGTAGATGAGGTAACCGCTTCTCCCGACGGTTATGTTCAGGTTGCTTTCCAGGAGTGGGGCAGCGATATGAGCGCTATCACCATTACGGGAATGGAACTGCTGGATGCTTCCGGCAACGCGTTTGCGTCATTTGATGGCAACGGTAATATGCTGTCTGATGCTCCCTCTGCTCCTTCAACACCTTCCGACCCTTCGGATACTACTTCCAAGCCCACTACACCTTCCAATCCTTCCGGCGATAAGGGTTCTCCCGATACCGGAGTTGCTGGTGTGGCTGCCGCTGCTGGCGTAGCTGCTTTGGCTGCAGGTGCTGTTGTTCTCGCTAAGAAGAGAAAGTAAGGAAATATTTTCGGGGCTGCTCCGCACGGAGCGGCTCTGAAATGTATTTATATTTTATTTAATGTACCCACGGTATAGTACATATACAAAATGTGGGGATTCAGGAGGATTTGATTTAATGAAAATCGCAAAGATTCTTTCCGCAGCTGCCGCTTGTGCAGTTGCAAGTACTCTGGCTGTAAGCGCGAACGCTCAGCTGACCACCGTTGACGAGACAGGTATTTTCAAGAGCGGCACAGGCTCATGGATGCCCGTTGTTTACTCTGATGGTACGTTTGATTCTTCCGAAAAGGACGTTACCGATCCCGGATTTGACTGCCGTGAGATCGCTGTTGTAGAGGTTACCTTTACACCTGATGATCCCGAGTGGTGGGAAGGCGAAGTTGGCGGCGCTATCGTTCTTTCCAACAAGAGCGCTTCCGACAGCACACACAACTGGAACGGCAAGGAGTTCTGGGGTGTAATTGATGAGGATCTTGACCTTGCTACGCTCGATGAGACCAAGCCTGTTCAGGCTGTAAAGACCGGTGACCTTCAGTACACACTGACCATGAATGTTGACGACACAAACAATGTTGTTGATGACTACGCGTTGGTTCAGGTTGCTGTTCAGGAGTGGAGCAATGGAATGACTGACATTACCATTCTGGGTATGACTCTTAAGGATGCAAGCGGCAACGTTCTCGTTTCCTATGACGCTAACGGCAATGTTACCACTGGTGCTCCCTCTGCTCCTGTTGATGATACGACTCCTGCTGATACAACAACACCCGACGATAATGCGGCTCCTGCTCCCTCTGCTCCCGCTTCTGATTCTAAGGGTTCACCTGACACCGGTGTTGAGGGTGTTGCAACCGTAGCAGGTGTTGCTGTTGTAGCCGCTGGCGCAATTGTTCTTTCTAAAAAGAGAAAGTAATATATTTTTGGAAAAATTTTCCAGAAATATATTTATAAAAATTTTAAAAACAAGTGAAACTTTTTAATAACCAAGCATGACTACGGTATTGCGAACGGAAAATAAAAAAATCCGAATGCTGAAACTTTTTTTAGATTTCCGGCGACTACGGTCATGCAGGCAGGACGAAAAAAATTTTACGGAAGGTGAAACTTTTTCGCGGCTGCCACCGACTACATAGTCGGAACGGAAAAAACCGTTTATCACATCCGAGTGCCCGATAACTTGAGATGTTGTAAAAAACCAAATTTAGGAGGACTATTATGTTAAGAAGAAAAATTCTTACTTCTGCTATGGCTTCTGTAATGGCGCTGACTTCCATTTCAGCTGTAGCTTTCGCAGACGAAACAGCGACAGATGTAAAGAACGTAAAGACTAAGGCTGATCTTGAGGCTTATGTTAAGAGCTTTAATTCGTTCCGTGATCGTGAACTGGATAACTACGGTTCTGTTTCCGGTGAGAGATTTCTGAGCGCGCTCGAATACGCGGAGAACGTTCTGGAGAGCACTACTTCTACCGTTGACGATTATACGGTTGCTTACGCTATGATAGAGGCTGTTTACAACAAGCTGGCTATCCACACCGCTTCTGAGCTGAGAGATCTGCTCAACAAGTGCAAGCAGGCTTATGAGTCTGATAACATCTACAACGAAGAGCTCGGTGACGCGATCTACGTTGACGAGAACAGCGGAAACAATGACATCAAGTCGTACGGTTACATCTACTTCAAGGATGCTTATGAGGAGGCTGACTCCGTTCTGGGTTCTGCTGACAGCCGTATCATTACCGATGCATATGAGACCTTAGAGGATCAGTACAATAACCTGAAGGCTTGCCCTGTTGTTACCAAAGCGCAGTTCAGAAGCGCTCTGAAGGCTTATGAGAAGATGCTTCAGGACGAGTTCAAGTATGAGTCCTGGAGAGTTGGTTCTCTGGGCACCGACTGGATTAACTTCGAGTCCGTTAACGACGAGGCTGCCTGGTGGGGCTACAGCGGACAGAAATATGCTTATGGCACTCTGTACGCTCACCTCGCAAGTGCTTATGATGAGATCTTGAATCAGTACAACACCATGGATAACATCAAGTCCCTGTCCAAGACCTCTGACGCAGATATCGTAAAGGGCTACTTCGCTGCTAAGAACGCTGTTCTGGTTATGAACGACTGGAAGCCCGATGACAACAACAGAGCTTCTAAGGCTAACGTTAAGAAGCTGCTTGACGAGTATCATGGCCGTCTGGTATATGATTATAATACGACCGCGGCTGAAAATCTGTTCAGTGCTGTTACCACCGCTGCGGGTCTTGATAAGCTCACTGTTGAGATCGTTAAGAACGATGCGGGTGCTACCGAGTTTGTAAAGGCAGAGGATCTGGGTAATAAGTCTGTTTGGAATACCTCGTCCGGTAGTGTATTGGTTGATGCGGACAATGACGGACATGGTATCTTGGCTGATAAGTTGATTTCTGCTGAGATAAATGTTAAGTCTACCAATGCTGCTATTTGGATCCCTATTGACGAAAATGGTTACTGGAACGGTGATACGGTAGTAAGCGCTGATCCTAAGAATTCCAAGAACTTTAAGAAGATCAACAAAAATGTTGTTACTGATTTGACACAGTTCATTCCGATTGCGTCTACGATGTTGTCTGCCGGAACTGCTAACTCAAGTCTCAACAGTGTTCTTGATGGTGATGATACGCATGGCGGCTCTTGTGCTGTTGATCATGATCACCCGAATGGCGATGGTGCGTGGGTAGATGACCGTGACGGTAAGTGGGGTTCTGTACAGGGCACATCTCAGATTACAGCTCCTAGCTACACAACGTCTCAGGACAAGGTTGTTCCCACTGTTTCCGAGCTTGATAAGGCTCTTGCTCTTGCAGAGGTATATCTTGGCGGCGACAAGGATGCTATCAAGGCTTCCGATATCTACGATATCGATACAACCGATTCTATTGCGGCGGGCACCGCTAAGGCTTCTTCCGCTGAGTGGGCTCTTGTATACCGTTACCTGAAGTATGCGCTCGCTGACAAGTATGATGCTGAGACAGGTACAAATACTAAGGCAGAGGTAAGCGAGCTTATTGATAAGGCTTACGACCTTGCTGACCTGACTGGTGACGCTGCGCTGTTTGCGTTCTATCATGAGCAGCTCGTAGATGCTCGTAAGGAAGCTCTTGAGTGGATAAAGGTTGCCAATAAGGATAAGAAGTACAAGGACAATGTTTCTACTCCCAACGGCAGAACCGCGACAGCTATGTATGGAGCGCTGAAGGGCAAGTACGATGAACTTGAGGCAATCTACAAAAAGTATCAGTACAGCTTCGGCGATATCTACAACAAGATATCTGATGTCAAGGCTATGATTGATGATGGCAAGATTGAGGCTACTGCTGATTTGCTTGCTGCTCTTGAGAATACCGCATATCAGCTGTCCATTGTTGGCTCCTATGACGAAGAGTACGGTATTGAGAATGATGCGTTCACATCTGATCGTATCTTCCAGGACTTCAACCGTGTAAATACTGAGAGTGCAAAGTTTACACTTAGAATTTCTGATTCTGACTCGGTTACGATTTTCGATGCAGATAGCAGCAATGTTTCCAAGCAGCACAAGGCACTGACAGACGCTTACAAGGCACTGCTTGCTATTGTTGAGCCTGATGAGACCGCTAAGCTCGGCGATGTAAACAAGGACGGCGCTATCAACGCTATCGACGCAGCTCCTATCCTGAATGGCGTTGCTGCAGGCACACTCAAGTAATTCAATTCTTGTTTGTTAATAATCCCCCGCGCGGGGCGAAAGCCCCGCAAAGGGATTTATTAAATAAACTATAAAATCATGGAGGAAAATAATATGAAGAAGATTTTATCTCTTGGCGCTGCTGCTGCAGTTCTGTCTTTGACAGCTGTTGCCGCTTCCGCTGAAATCGTTGCTACCGATAATGGCACTGCTCCTGTTGCGGGCGGTGAGTATGTTGTAGAGATCAAGGTTGACGGCGAGTTTCCGCTCGTAAGCGACCTGGCTGCTACCCAGTTTACCGTTGAGGCTTCCGATAACCTGACACTGGCTTCTTTCACTAAGACCAGCACAGGTATGGCAGAGTTCAACGAGGAAAGAATGTCTTTCACCTACGCTAACTCTGAGGCTCCCGCTGACGGCACAGTTCTTCTGTCCCTGGTATTCACAGTTGACGCTGCTGCTGAAGAGGAAGTAAGCGTTAAGATCGTTCCTGACGCAGGCTTTGAGGCTGGCGTTGATGTTGATGCTATTACCTCTGTTGTAGTTGATGTTACTGACGAGCCTATCAGTGATGAGCCCGTTCCTACGGAGACTCCCGAGCCTACTGTTGAGACCGAGCCTGCTATCTCTGTTGATACACCTCCTACCGAGACTCCTGATGACGACAATCCTAGCACAGGTGTAGCTCTTGCTGTTATTCCTGCTCTGGTTGCAGGCGCTGCTGCTGTTGTAGCTGCTAAGAAGAGAAAGTAATCCGTAACGGGAAAGTTACTAAAGTGAGTGAAAGCTCATTGAATGATTACTTTTCAAGGTAATTTAAAAAATGACCCGCCCTGAGAAATTGGGGCGGGTTTTGTGTTTTATAATAAAATATTTAAAAAAATTTTGTTGAAAATGCTAAGATAAAACAAATCAGATAAAAAATATATATTTGCTTAAAATATAAGCGTAAAGTTACTTAATATTACCTAAGGGCGCACAATGAGTGTGTAAAATTATTAGTATTTGTACAAAATATAGATCTGATAGGAATATAATAAAACAAAATGACAAAATGAGTATGAAAAAATAAAATTTAGATATATTGCATAAAAAGTTTAAATCTTATTGACATTGAGGTGTAAATTTGTTATAATTATAGCGGAGTATGATGGTTTTAAAATGTATGAGTGAAAATCGATTTCACATAAAAATCACAGACGAGAGGAACGGCAACGGACAATGAGTAGTATTATTACCGCAAAAAACGTCTGTATGGATTTCAAAATTGGTGACGGCAGTGTGGTTCACGCGCTAAAAGGCATCAACCTTGAGATACAGCCGAATAAGTTGTCAGTGTTGCGCGGACGTTCCGGTTCGGGTAAAACCACTCTGATAAATATTCTTGGCGCTCTTGACAGACCCAGTTCAGGCGAGGTATTTTTTCTCAAAAAAGAAAACGATATCACAAAGCTGAGTGATCCGCAGCGCGACAAACTGCGGAGAATAGATATGGCGTTCGTATTCCAGTCAGTAGCACTGATTTCCACAATGACAGCTTTTGAAAATGTGGAATTTGCGCTGAGGCTCACAAATCTTCCATATAAAGAGAGGATAGAACGTGCCAAGCAAAGCCTTGTTCAGGTTGGACTTGAAAAGAGAATGCATCACAGACCGGGGGAAATGTCAGGTGGAGAGCAGCAAAGAGTTGCGATAGCCAGGGCAATATCTCATTCGCCAAAAATAATTTTTGCGGACGAACCCACGGCGGAGCTGGATAGTCCAACAGCTTTTGCAGTCATGAAACTGTTCAAGGATCTTGTGGAGCAGAATGAATTGACTATTGTAATGACAACACACGATACGTCCATGATGGACGCAGCTGATATAGTCTATACGCTGGAGGACGGTGTTATAGGCGATGTCACCGTCAACGGAACGGAGGAGTAAAATGCCGAAAAGGGTAATGCTTGCTCCGCCCGAAAACGTGATGGTGCAAGCAGAAAATCTGGTAAAAATTTATAAATCCTCAA
>CAJTMU010000033.1 GCA_910577365.1 uncultured Oscillospiraceae bacterium
CGTCCCTCACCGGACAGCTTATTCAGTATACCACATCTTCTCGTCTTTGTCAAGTGCTTTTTAAAAAATTTTTTATTTTTTTCTCGCACTTTCGAGCTTTTGCGGTTCCTTTCCCGCTGTTTCTCAACAGCTTAATTATTATATCACATACTTTCCGTTTTGTCAACCCCCTTTTTCTGTTTTTTTCGCTTTTTTTCCTAATTGCTATTTTCCTGTTTCTTTTCGTTTTATTTGGTTGTATAAGCGGCTTTTTCAGTAGCTTTCACCATTTACATATCTATTCTTTATTTGATAAGTGCTTATTCTATATATTTTCAGAGATATCAGACTTGAATCAGCCCAATTTGCCCCTTCTCATATTCAGCTCATATATACCTTAATAATATATTGATCTCTCATGAAGCCTGTAATTTTTTCTTCAGTTATTCGTGCTGCCTATGATTTTAAAAATATAATCTTCATTTTATGTGTCGCAATTTTCTTACACTTATAAGACTAACCAGCATTATGCTGCTTGCACCGAAAAAGATATAAAAAGCCAAAAACATACTTAAGGCGTCTTAAAATACGGTGGCAAAACATTTAAATATCTGCATTAATTTATAGAAATGTTATAAACTGACAAAACGTAAAAAGTCAGCACTAAATTGTTTCATTAATAAAAATTTGACTGCTTTTTGGAAAAGTTAATAAGCTTTTATGCGTTCTATTTTAAAATTTAAAGTATTCATACAGGTAAATAATGCACAAAGTGGCGCATATTTTTTTGTTGATAACACCGTTTTTTTGTTTTTTATATGGAGTTTTATATTAAAATGTGATATAGTAGATGTATATTTGATTTTTGAATATTCAGGAGATATAATAATGAAACGAAAAATACTTGCCGTTACCGCCCTTTCGACAGTTTTGTCCATGTCGGGCTGCTACTTCTTTCCTGCCGAGGAGGAGCTTCTCGCACCTCCCACAGTGGCTGTGGAGGATGTTTCCTACTCCACTTATACCGCTCGCTCCAAAACCATTGTCAATTCTGTGATGGCTTCGGGATATGTGACTTCAAAGAGCGAATATGAGGCAGCATTTCCCGAAAGCGGCGGAATGCTGAAAAAAATCTATGTGACCGCTGGTCAATTCGTGGAAGAAGGTGAGCTGCTGGCGGAACTTGACACCGGCGAGCTTCCCTACCTTTATGAGCAGCAGAAGCTTATCGTGCAGAAAGCGGCGCTTTTTGCGGGAAACAGCGAAGCGGACAGGCTTCAGTACGAAATGGAGCAGAATACGCTTGCGGAATATGAGCGCAGACTTCAGAACTCACGGCTGTACGCAGGAATGGCGGGGCAGGTGTGCTATACCGGAAACCTGAAGCCCGGTACAGCAGTAACCGCTTACAGAACCGTAGTCAAGATTGTTGACCCAACAAAGCTATTTGTAAAGTACACTTCCAACAATCTTAGAACCTTCTCACTGAACAGTGATGTTGTTATAACAGTGAACGGCGAGGAATACGGCGGATATGTTTCCAAAACCCCGACGGAAAGCGTCGAGGGGCTGTATGAGGACTACCCGCACCTTGCCGCGGACACAACAAGCATTTACTGCGAATTTAACGGTGGCATACCTGATTTCATATCCATAGGAGAGCTGGCGGATATTACCGCTATAATAGAGGTGCATGACAACGCGGTGGTAATTTCTAAAAACCTTGTAAAAACCGACGGCGACAGAAAATATGTAACTATTCTTGATGAGAACGAAAACAAAAAAGAGGTCGACGTGGTTGTCGGAATAGAAAACGCGACGGAAGCGGAAATACTTTCGGGACTGTCCGCGGGCGACAAAGTCGTTGTAAGATAGGGAGGGCGGACATTGTTTACACTTCTTTTCCGCAAAATGCGCAATACAAAGTGGATGATTCTGTGCCTTTTTGTCGGGTTTCTGATGGCGGCGGGCATGATGAGCGCCGTACCGATTTATATGAACGCCTCTTTGCAGCGCATACTTATAAAGGATATGCAGGAATACCAGCTTGACACTGGACTGTATCCCGGAGAATACTCGGTTACTGTTTCCCTGCCGCTGAAAACCACCACTGATGAGCGGATAACCGCCGTAAATACTCTTTCCTCTCTCGTGGAGGAGCAAACTCGCCGGATAGCCATGCCCGCCGCGAACAGCAAGCTGTTTGTATCTGACGGATTTCAGTATCTTATGGGCGGCAAAACTACCCGCGCCAAGGTAATTGGCATGACAGGAATAGAGCAGCACGTGGAGATAATCGATGGCAGAATGTATTCGCCGCAGCGCGCCGAGGACGGCAGCTTTGAGATAATCTGTAACGAAGAGGCTCTTAAAGTACTGGATATGGTATGCGGGCAGAGCTATTCCATTCAGAACAGCTTTTACAGTCAAGCTGCGCCGCTTTCCGTTACGGTGGTAGGGGTTTTCAAGCCGTCAGAGGATAACGACTCCTATTGGTCAGAAACAATGGACGACTATCTGAACGGGTTGTTCATGGACTACAATCTGTTTATGAGCGAATATATCGCAACGGGAGTTACTACGCTGACCGATATTTCATACAGGCGCTGCTTTGACTACAATAATCTCAACCTTAACAGCCTTAATGACGTTACTGAAAATCTGGCTGAGGATTTTGAATTATACCCGACATACGGATATCAATTCAAAATGGGCATTTACGATATTCTGACGGAATATGCGGAAAGAGCAGACAACCTTAAGCAGCTGCTTTGGATATTGCAGATACCTTCAATCGTAATGCTGGCGTTCTACCTTTTTATGGTATCTCAGCTCAACGTAGAGCAGGAAAAGAACGAAATAGCGGTATTCAAAAGCCGAGGCGCTTCCTCAAAGCAGATATTTGCCATATACGCACTGGAAACAGGCGTTTTGGGCTTGGTAACGTTAATTATCGCACCGTTTATAGGATTGCTTTTATGCAATTTTCTCGGCGTTTCAAACGGATTCCTCGAATTTGTCAACCGCACGGGGCTTGCCTCGCGGCTGTCCGTTGACGCAATAATCTACGCTCTTATAGCGGTGGTGATCTTCTTTGTTACAACAATGATGCCCATTATCCCCGCCTCAAAGCTATCCATAGTAAAATACAAGCAGAGCAAAGCGCGGGTAGTGAAAATGTCCGCGTGGGAAAAGGCTTTCGCCGATGTGATACTGCTTGGCGGCTCCCTTGTGTGGTATCTTTTCACGGCAAACAGACTGGAAAAGCTCTTTGATGAGGGAACGTATGTTTCAGACGGCAGCATAAACCCGCTATATTTCATATTCTCGACAATGTTCATTCTTGGCGCGGGTCTGCTGTTCATAAGGCTTTATCCCTATCTGCTAAAGCTGATATACAAGCTCGGACGGCGCTTCTGGAGCGTATCGCAGTATGTCGCGATAACCTCAGTGGCACGTTCGCAGGGCGGACGGGAGCGCTTTCTGATGCTGTTTCTGGTGGTAACATTCGGTCTGGGGATTTTCTCGGCGAACACCGCGCGCGCCATCAACAACAGCAAATCCGACAGGATCTACTATTCGGCGGGAGCCGACGTTGTTATAGACGCGTTTTGGCGAATGGAATCAAGCGAGGATAACTCAGGTTATGTGGAGCTTGATTTTGAGCAGTTCGAGAACCTTAAGGGTGTGGAAAGCGCTGCAAAAGTGCTTAAGGAAGATGTTGATATAGCATTCGGAGGCGAAATGCAGCGCGCGAAAGCGGGTCTTATGGCGATAGAACCGGGTCAATTCTCACAGACCGCACATTTCAGGAACGACCTGCTGCCGGTGCATTGGTGGAATTATTGCGCAGCCCTCGCTGAGTGCCGCTCGGGAGTACTGGCAAGCCGCTCTCTTGAAGAAAAAGGCTTGCAGCTGGGCGATACCGTTACATTAAAATGGAACGGAAACGACGCGATAGAACTTACCATTCTCGCGTTCGTAGACTATTTCCCCTCAATTGATCCATCAGAGCAGACTCTTGTAAGCTCACACTCGGAGGAAACTGTCCAGAAGGACTTTGTTATAGCCAACTACAACTATATCAGAAAGCTTACCGAATTTCAGCCCTACCAGATTTGGCTGAAAATGGCAGATGACGCTACCAGCGAGGAGCTTTACGCAGATATTACGGAAAAAAACATAAAAATCCAGAAGATAACCGACTGCTCTCAGCTGCTTATCGCTGAAAAGACCGATCCCGATCTTCAGGGCATGAATGGCGCACTGACAATGGGCTTTGTGGTAATAATGCTTATGACGGTAATAGGATTCCTGATTTACTGGATAATCTCCATACGCTCAAGAACGCTTCAATTCGGCGTTTTGCGGGCTATGGGCGTTACCTTCAAAGAGATCATAGCAACATTGGGATATGAGCAGCTGCTGGTAAGTGTCGCTTCAATAGCGGCGGGATTTGTGATAGGCGGTATCGCAAGCGACCTGTACGTTCCGCTTTTCAGAACGATGTACGACGCTGCGGATCAGACCCCACCCTTTATCGTAAGAGGCGACGCGGGCGACTATGTCAAAATGTATGTAATTATCGCCATAATGCTGCTTGGCGGCTTTGCGGTGCTCGGCGGGATAATACGCCGCATAAACATCAATAAGGCTCTGAAGCTGGGCGAGGATTAATGCCGGCGGACAGAGTTTAATCGGCGAAGCCTGTGTATCAGCCCTATATGCCATACTGTCTACGTTTTGCGGAGTGAATATGTTTGGAAAGAAAAAGCGTTCGGATTCAATGAGCGCCGCGCAAATAAAGGCGCTTGATAAAAAAGAGCTTTTACACGTTATAATGCGCGACCCCGAAACCTACAAGGAGATACGTCTTGGAGGACATGGCGCAATAAATATCATCAGCGGCGAGCTTCAGATAGTGTGTGGTGGTGTCACTGTATTTGCCTGCCCCGTTTCCGAAGTAAAAGCAGGAGAGCTTATGAGCCACAACGGGATAGTTTTTAAAGGAAACGACAGAATGTCGGGAGAATTTCGAACCGTTACCGCTTTTTACGCGATAAAACTGGGTTAAAAGCCACTAATAGATTTTTACAGTAATTTCCCGCATTGCGAAAGCGAAAATCACTGCGCTTTCACGGTGCGGGAAATTCTTTTAAATCTTCTGCCAGCATATTCCAACGGCATTATAGCCACAGAACGGCACAGCTTTAAATACCATCAGATACGGTGTTTCTCCTGCGGAAAAGCAAAGATACGCACCATGCGGCGGAAAGTGCCACAAGTATATAGACGATACGGCTTATAAGGCTGCTTTGCCCGCCGAAAGCCCACGCGACCAGGTCAAAACGGAAAATTCCGACAAGTCCCCAGTTAAGTCCGCCGATTATTAAAAGTACAAGCGCAAGTCTGTCCATTTTGGTCACTCCTTTTTAATTTAATTTGCGTCTGAATTAGTTTGCTCGAAATTGCGCGAAATATGTTGTTAATTTGTGGCTGAAATTTGTGCATAATGTCACAGCAGCACTTCTTATCTCCCTGAATTTAACAATATTTTTGTGAAAAACGACAAAAAATTAAAAAAATTAAAAAATCGCTTGACAAAACGGGAAAAAAGGTGTAAAATATACAAGTCATTTAGTGATGGCGAGATGGAAGTTTAGCTCAGCTGGGAGAGCATCTGCCTTACAAGCAGAGGGTCATAGGTTCGAGCCCTATAACTTCCACCATTCGGCCCGGTAGTTCAGTTGGTTAGAACGCCGCCCTGTCACGGCGGAGGTCGTGAGTTCGAGTCTCATCCGGGTCGCCAATACAAACTTAATACAGTTGAGTTTGTATTTAAAATGCGGATTTAGCTCATCTGGTAGAGCGCCACCTTGCCAAGGTGGAGGTAGCGAGTTCGAGCCTCGTAATCCGCTCCACAAACGGCTGTCAAAGCTGAAAGGAAATCCCCTTTTCTCTTAGCGGAAGCAGTCAAACGATTGCGGAACGTCATTCCGTAATATAATCAGCACAAAAGCGTCGCGGAAATATTCGCGGCGCTTTTTTTCGCAGACTCTGAATCAAATACGATAACAGGGAGGGCAAGATGGATATACCGAATTATGCAAAAGCGGTAATGCAGACGCTGGAAAACGCTGGGTATGAGGCTTATATAGTAGGCGGCTGCGTAAGGGATACGCTTATGGGCAAGCTTCCGCATGACTACGATATCGCCTCATCAGCGCTCCCAGAGGAGGCGAAACGTGCGCTGAGCGGCTTCAAAGTTATTGAAACCGGTATAAAGCACGGAACGATAACAGTCATATCAAATGGACAGCAGATAGAAGTCACGACATATCGTATCGACGGGGATTATTCTGATGGACGCCACCCTGAAAGCGTATCATTCACACAAAAACTTGAAAACGACCTCGCTCGGCGCGATTTTACTATAAATGGCATGGCATATGGACGCGAAGGTATAATAGATATTTTTGGCGGACGGGAGGACCTTAAACGTGGGATAATACGCTGCATAGGTGAACCAGAAAAAAGATTTTCTGAGGATGCGCTGAGGATAATGAGAGCAATCAGATTCTCGGCGGTGTTGGGCTTTGAAATAGAGGAAAGCACCGCGCGAAGCGCATCAGAATGCCGCAGTCTGCTGAAAAAAATATCGGCGGAAAGAATACTGGCAGAGCTAAAGCAGCTTATACGCGGAAAGGACACCGAGCGGGTGCTGCTGCAATTCCCCGAAATATTCGCGGAAATACTCCCTGAACTCGCTTGCGAAATAGGCTTTGAGCAATATTCCCGCTATCATGACAGCACGCTTTACGAGCACACCGCAAGAGCCGTGGGAGCGGTGCGCTCAGCCTTGGAAAAAACAGGCGGGGAGCATAGCGAAGAAGCGGAAACCGCGCTTGGTCTTGCCATGCTGCTGCACGATTGCGGCAAGGTGCGGCGTCAGAGCCGCAGCGCGGACGGAGAAGGTCACTACTACGGTCACGCGGCAGTCGGTGCGGAGATGACAGATGCAGCACTGAGACGGTTAAAATGCTCCAACACAGAACGGGAACGCATCTGCAAAATAATAAAATATCATGACATACCAATTGAGCTTTCGGGAAAATTTCTCAGGAGGCAGCTCGCTAAGCACGGAGATTTGTTTCGCGATATCGTTGCCGCGCATATAGCTGATGATATGGCAAAGCGGGAATTCTGCCGCGAAAGAATACCAACATATCTCAAAGCGCTTGAAAAAATAAAGGAGATAGAAGACGAAAAGCCCTGCCTGACTCTTAAAGAACTGGCGGTGAACGGCAGCGACCTTACGGATATGATACCGCCCTCCCCCGAACTGGGGCGGATATTGCGGAAACTTCTTATGGAGGTAATCGACGGTAAACTTGAAAACGAAAAAGGCGCTTTAAAGGCGCGCGCCGCAGAGCTTACCGCGCGATGCTGAATTTGTTTAAAATAAACAAAAACGCCATAAATCAAACCCGCTATTTTTCAATCGGTATTTACCTCATTTTATTGCAATTTTAACAAAAAAGTGGTATAATATTACAGAATAAATTAAAAATAGGAATACAATAACAACAGGAGAAAATAAATGGCACTTGATATCGGAATAGACCTTGGAACGGCTAATATTATAATTACCGTCAGCGGCAGAGGCATAGTGATAAACGAACCTTCGGTGGTTGCCTACGACAAGAAAAAAAGGGCGGTTGTCGCGGTCGGCAAAGAAGCATACAGAATGATTGGCAGAACTCCGGAATATATTGTGGCTGTGCGCCCGCTTAAGGACGGCGTTATCTCTGACAACGACATGACTCAGGCTATAATAAAGGAATTTATTCATATGGCGAACAACGGCTTTATGGTAAAGCCCCGGGTTGTGCTTTGCGTACCGTCATCTATAACTGACGTGGAAAAAAGAGCGGTGGTGGAAGCCGCGCTTTCGGCTGGAGCGCGCAAGGTGTTCCTGATAGAGGAGCCTATCGCAGCGCTTATTGGCGCGGGCGTGGATATCTCCAAGCCAAACGGCACTATGGTAGTGGATATTGGCGGCGGTACGGCGGACGTGGCTATTGTGTCCTTTAACGGAATAGTGCAGTCACGCTCAATAAAAATGGCGGGAAACAAATTTGATGCCGCCATAATCAGGCATATAACTCAAAAATATAAGATACTTATCGGTGAAAAGACCGCTGAAAAGGCTAAAATGCAGATAGCTAACGTGTTCAGACCCACAGGAGAAACAAAAATGGTGGTGCGCGGCAGAAATCTGATAAAAGGTCTTCCCGAAAGTATTGAAATAACCGATCTGGATATCTACGAAGCGCTTCATGACAACGCAATGGAAGTAGTGGAGCAGATAAAGCTTGTTTTAGAATCTACCCCGCCCGAGCTTGTGGGCGATATACTTTCAAGCGGTATCACCCTTACGGGAGGCGGCGCACTGCTTGGCGGCATGGCTGAGCTTGTTTCGGACTGTGTGGGCGCTCCCTGCTATGTGGCGAATAAGCCGATAGAATGTGTGGCGCGCGGCGTGGACACCGCCTTCAAGCTTTCTGACGAGCTGCTGGACGGCTTTGAGCAGGTACAGCTTTACGGGTTCAGATAAATTTTCAATGCGGCTTCAGCCGTAGAAGTCGCAAAGGCTTTCAAATCAACAAAGGATATCCGGCTTAAAGTAACCCTGAAAGTTATGGCATAGAACTGCATAAAAATATGGAAACAAAGATACTGAGAACCATGGTCAACAGCCCGCCCAAGCACGAATTTTCCGCAAGCCGGCGGTAAAGCCCCTTTTCACTTCGCTTTACTACCAAGGCTAACGGAACCCGCCAAAGATTGGTGGAGTGGTGCGAAAATTCCAATGTAAGATAAGGTGAGTGACATGAAAGAGTTCAAAAATGTCGGCGTTATTTGCGCCTCAGGTCATAAGGAGCCTGTCAAGCCATTCTTGGGAAGTCTGGTGAAAAATGCCCGCGACTGCGGCAGATACAGGCTTTTTATTTTCCATTGCTTTGAAGACTTGTATTACAAATCCAAAAATGACCTTGGCGCTAAAAGTGTGTTTGATGTGATAAATTACGACAATATGGACGCCGTAATAATCTATCCTACCAGTCTGAAGGATCCGTCCGTTACAGAAAAGGTCGCCGCCGAATGCGCCGCTCACGGCGTACCGCTTATCAGCATCGACGAAGCCATTAAAGGCGCTTTCAGATTGTTTTTCGGATATGGAGAAGCGTTCAGCCGCATCGTGGAACATGTTATCAAGGAGCACGGCTGCCGAAAAATCAAACTTGTGGCGGGGCTTCGTAACAACGATTTCTCACAAACAAGAATTGACAGCTGCCGGGAGGTAATGGAGCGCTTTGGTCTTACGCTGGAAGAAAATGATATAATGTACGGTGATTTCTGGGAAAAACCAACTTATCATGCTATGGACGAATTTTTTGAAAGCGGAGAAGCGCTGCCCGACGCGTTTGTTTGCTGCAACGACAGCATGGCAATGGCGGTTTGCCTTAAGCTGGCGCAAAAAGGGTATAGCGTCCCCGCGGACGTTATCGTAACCGGCTTCGATGGAACAGAAACGGAAAAATATCACTCACCGAGATTATGCACCGCGTTCACCGATACGGATAAACTGGGCGAAGAGCTGGTAAGCATACTCGACAAAATATGCGCAGATAAAACGCTGTCCCCGTTTGAATCAGAAATTCATTATACTGTCAGAGCATCGGAAAGCTGTGGTTGCGGCAGCAAAAACGTTTATGATATAAATAACACGCTGATGGATCTTGTGCGCAACTATCTGCATGCCAGAAATTATGAAGATTATATGGACAGCACGGAGGATATGATCGCGGCGGAGCCGACTCCCACGAATTTCAGGAACGTGCTTCACAAGGGGGGCATGAAAGGCTCGGCGCTTTGCGTGGCGGATAGCTTTATAAAGCTGCTTAACGGCGATGACTGCGAGGAAGAAGGAAATCACTGCTTCTACCCTCAGGAAATGAACCTGTTTGTAAGCACCTTTAAAAACAACGAGGGTGAGGGCTGCCGTTTCAACTCCTCCAAGCTGCTGCCGAATATTGAACTTGCATGCGGAGATAACAACGCAGCATTTGTGCTGCCTGTACATTTTCAGGACACAGCAATAGGATATCTTGTTACACCATATGCAATGTTTGACCGCCATATGGAATATGTTCAGAGCTTCTCAATGATGGTCAACCGCTGCATTGAAACCATACGCATGCACGAGCATATGCTCAATCTTAACAAGCGGCTGAGTTTTCTGTTCACCCATGACCAGCTTACGGGGATATCAAACAGGTACGGATTTTATGACAGATTCCGCGGATTTTATGATAGATTCCGCGATGAAATGATATGTGAAGCAAAGGACATATTTGTGGTTTCCGCGGATATGAACGATATGAAATACATAAACGATAATTTTGGACATTCCGCAGGCGACGACGCACTGCTTATGACGGCAAAGGCTCTTACAGCGGCTGCCGAGGACGATGAAACAATTTGTTCACGCTTCGGCGGCGACGAATTTGTGGCGGCAAGAGTTTGCCGCGGTGACGCGAATGAGCGCGGCGAACATTTCCGTGACCGCTTTCACAATGAGCTTAAGCGGCTCAACGAAGAATCCGGATACCCTTTCAGCGTGTTTGTAAGCATCGGAGTATATTCCGCCGCGCTTGACGGGGCGGATAATGTCGATTCTCTGATAGAGCTTGCGGACAGGCTTATGTATGAGGACAAAGCAAAATACAAAAGAAAACCGAGGGACTGACATGCCGATTCGCTGACAAAGCGAAGCTGTCAACCATAAATTATCAACCGATTTGGAGGTATTAGTTTGATAAGGCTTGCAAGATATTTAAAGCATTTTAAGCTGCATGTAACGCTGGGTCCCGCCTGTAAGCTGACAGAGGCGATATTCGAGCTTATCGTGCCGCTGGTAATGGCGGAGATAATAGATATCGGAGTTGCCCGCGGCGATACGGATTTTATCCTGCGCCGCGGAATTACATTGATAGTACTTGCAGTTTGCGGACTGTGCTGTGCGCTGGTATGCCAATATATGGCATCTGTTGCTTCGCAGGGCGTGGGCACGAAGCTACGAGCAGATCTCTATGCGCATATAAACACGCTCTCCTACAAGGAGATAGACGCGCTCGGCACTCCTGCTCTTGTAACAAGAATATCCAACGACGTAAACCAAGTGCAGACCGCCGTAGCGATGCTTATACGCCTTGTGGTAAGAGCGCCCTTTCTGGTTATCGGAGCGGCAATAATGTCGTTTGCGATAGACGCCAAGCTGTCGCTTATTTTCGTGGGTGCCATGATAGCTATTGTAGCGGTTATGTACCCCATTATGCGCGCAGGAGTAAAGCTGTTCAAAAAGCAGCAGAAATCGCTGGACGGAATATCGCGCATAACTCGTGAGAACCTTTCCGGCGTAAGGGTGGTAAGAGCGTTCTCCCGCCAGGACTACGAGGCGCAGCGCTTTGAGGAAACCGCGGAGGAATACCGCAGGTTCGCTGTAAAGGCGGGGCGCATAAACGCGCTTTTAAATCCTGCGATATTTATTGCGGTAAACGTTGCATACCTGCTTATCGTATGGCTCGGAGGAATTTCGGCAAACGAAGGCGGACTTACTCAAGGCAAGGTCATAGCGCTGGTAAATTATATGACGCAGATATCGCTGGCGCTGGTGGTAGTGGCTAATCTGGTGACGATATTCACCAAAGCCGCGGCTTCCGCACAGAGAATAAACGAGATCTTTGATGCGAAGCCGTCAGTCATCGGCGCGGAGCACTCCCCCGAAACAGACGGAAACGCGCCTGCTATTGAATTTGACGACGTGCATTTCTCCTATATCGGCGGTGAGAAATCGCTGGAGGGTATCTCCTTTACTTTGAATAAGGGAGAAACTCTCGGCATCATTGGCGGCACCGGTTCGGGAAAATCAACGCTTGTAAACCTGCTTTGCAGATTTTACGACCGCGACAGCGGCACGATAAAAATAAACGGCGCAGACATAAAGGATTATCCCACCGAACAGCTTCGGCGCATGATAGGGCTTGTTCCGCAGAAAACCGAGCTTTTAAGCGGAACTCTTCGGGAAAACATGGTTCTCGGCAGAACGGACATTACCGACGAGCAGATACAAAGCGCTCTCGAAACGGCGCAGGCAAAAGAATTTACCGATTCGCTCGAGGGTGGTCTGGACAGCAGGATACTTCAGGGCGGCAAAAATCTTTCGGGCGGACAAAAGCAGCGCCTTGCTATTGCGCGTGCGCTGTCACAGTCACCCGATATACTGATACTTGACGATAGCTCCAGCGCGCTTGATTACGCCACCGACGCAAATCTGCGCCGTGCGCTGAAAAAGCTTGGAAGCATGACCTCGGTGATTGTTTCGCAAAGAGCCAATTCCATACGGCACGCCGACAAAATAATCGTGCTTGACGACGGTCAGGCGGCAGGTATCGGAACGCACTCTCAGCTGCTTAAGGACTGCGCGGTCTACCGCGAGATATGCCTTACCCAATACACCGAACAGGAACTGGCGGAACAGGAGCGCGAAGAACAGGAGGCGGCGGAATGAAAAACTCCAACAAAAAAGGTGCTTTGCTGCGCATTCTTAAATATGTAAAGCCGCAAATGGGACTTGTTGTCGTAACGATAATCTGCGCCGCGGCAAGCGTACTGCTCTCACTGTACACTACCGTGCTTATAGGAAATGCCGTGGACTGCATTACCGACAGCGGCGTGGACTTTGAAACAATGACCCCCATTCTTATCACGATTGCCGTGATAATACCGCCCGTGGCGCTGTGTCAGTGGCTGATGTATTTCGCAACCAACAAGATAACCCACACCACCGTAAAGGCGCTTCGCAGGGACGCTTTCGCGCATCTGCAAAAGCTGCCGCTGGCGTATATCGACGTAAACTCCCACGGTGATATAATAAGCCGTATTGTAAATGACGTGGACGCTATCTCCGAAGGACTGCTTCAGGGCTTTCAGCAGCTTTTTACCGGAGTGGTCACCATAATAGGAACGCTGTGCTTCATGGTATCGCTTAACTGGCAGATAGCGCTGGTAGTGGTATGTATCACACCGCTCTCCTTTGCGGTGGCGGCTGTCATATCAAAGCTCTGTTTCAACAAATTCAAGGAGCAGTCTTCAATAAAGGGCGAGCTTACGGGATATATAGACGAGCATATCGGCGGACAGCGGCTGGTAAAGGCTTTCGGTTTTGAGCAGCTCACCGAAAAGCAATTCGGCGAGATAAACGAGCGCCTTAACGTCTGCGGACGGCGCGCACAGTTTTACTCCGCCCTAACAAACCCCTGCACGCGGTTTGTTAATTCGCTTGTATACGCGGGCGTGGGAGTGTTCGGTGCGCTTAAGGTAGCGGGAGATATCGGCTCGGGCAACCTTGTTTTTACGGTGGGAGATCTTTCCTGCTTTTTGCAGTACGCCAACCAGTACACCAAACCGTTTAACGAAATCTCGGGAGTCGTAACCGAGCTTCAGAGTGCTCTTGCTTCCGCAGCGAGACTGTTCGCTCTGATAGACGAGCCTGCCGAGATACCCGACAATGGAAACAAGGTGCTTGAACGCTGCGACGGCAGAGTGGAACTGGACGGCGTAAGCTTTTCATATCTGCCGCAGAAGCCGCTTATAGAAAACCTAAATCTCTCAGTGAAAAGCGGTCAGCATATCGCGATAGTTGGACCCACCGGCTGCGGCAAGACAACGCTTATAAATCTGCTGATGCGCTTCTACGATGTGGTTTCGGGCGAAATACGCGTCAGCGGAGAACCGATTACTTCTATCACCCGCAACTCGCTGCGCGGAAATTTTGGTATAGTTTTGCAGGAAACATGGATATTCCGCGGAACGGTACGCGATAATATCGCCTACGGAAAGCCCGACGCAACAATTGAGGAAATAACCGCCGCTGCGAAAGCGGCTCACGCACACAGCTTCATAAAGCGTCTGCCGCAGGGCTACGATACCGTAATAACCGACGGCGGCGACCTGTCGCAGGGACAGAAGCAGCTGCTCAGCATAGCGCGCGTTATGCTGTCGCTCCCGCCAATGCTGATACTCGACGAGGCGACCTCAAGCATAGATACCCGCACGGAAATGCGCATTCAGAACGCCTTTGACAAGATGATGGAGGGACGCACAAGCTTTGTCGTTGCGCATCGACTGTCAACTATACGCGAGGCAGACTGCATTTTAGTAATGAAATCGGGAAGCATCGTGGAACAGGGCACGCACACCGAGCTTATGGAAAAACAAGGCTTTTACGCGGAGCTGATAAACAGCAGGCAGGCAAGCGTGTAAAACATACAAAAAATCTGCATTCAATGTCACTGAATGCAGATTTTTAATCTGCCATATTCGCAAGAGTTATAAATTGGGAATTTATAAATAAATTTGTCAAGATAGGAAAAATCCTTTAAATACGCTGCAAAACGCACAAAAAAAGCGTTGATAAATTGTATATTTTTACCTTTGCATTTGCTATAATTATATGATATAATTATAGTTAGGGGAATATCGCCCCATGAGAGCCGCCGCATTATGAAGCGGCGGCGCAAATGCAGAAACGGAGGAATTATGCAGTTCAGTGAAGGAAAGTGCGTTGTTTATCGTTCATCGGAAATATGTAGGGTAATTGGTGTGGAGTTAAAGTGCCTTGATGGGGTCAGAGAGCGTGAATATTGTATTTTATGCCCGATAAACTCCGCTGGAGCAACTTATTATGTGCCGCTGGACTGCGCCGAGGACAAGCTTCGCGAGCTGCTTACCAAGGAACAAGTGCTTGGTCTAATCGACGGAATGAGAAATACAGAAACGGAATGGTGTGACGACGGCAACGAGCGCAAAGCACGCCATAACGAGATCCTCTCCGGCAGCAACTATTCAAGAATTATCGGCATGACACGTTCTCTGTATTCTGAAAAGGAAAAGCGCAGCGCGCAGGGAAAGAAGCTCCTCGCCGCGGACGAACGGGCCATGAAAGCGGCGGAAACACTTATTAACCGCGAATTCGGTTATGTCCTTGGGATAGAGGAAAACATGGTTAGTAAGTTTATTAAAGAGCGGCTGGGCGAAGCCTGAGCTGCGGCAATATTACAATCAAAGCAACTTTCGCTTCCGAGCATATCGGAAGCGATTTCCGTTTCAACCGAAAGTAGTGCGTTTCCACCTTTAAAAACCTTAAAAAGCATTGAAAAAAACAAAAATATATGATATAATTAAAATAATTAGCTTGTAGAAAAAGACTATTGACAACGTGATTTGAGTGAATAAAGATTTTAAAATCCGTAAACTTTTTGCGAAAGTATGCGTCGCCTTTGGCTTTTCGTTATTTTTTGCAAAACCTCTGCGGCGAGCAAACGGAATATAAAAAGGGCAAATTAAGGAGGGTTTTATGCAGGTACCTAAGAGGATAGCCTCAGGACTTATCAACGCGCTTAAGGGCGGAGTTGTTCCGAGGACGGGACTGGGATATATAGCTGTTGGCAGAACTGCGGAGATAAACGCGCTTCTGCACGATGTGGATATTGCGGAGGAGGGCGGAGCGTTCTTCCGCTTCATTGTGGGGAGATTCGGCAGCGGCAAGAGTTTTCTGCTCCAGACCCTGCGCCAGCACGTTATGGACAGAGGCTTCGCGGCGGCGGACGCGGATCTTTCCCCCGAGCGAAGGCTTATGGGCACAAAGGGTCAGGGGCTGGCAACATATCGTGAGCTTATGCACAACATCTCTGTAAAGGCTAAGCCCGACGGCGGCGCACTTCCGCTGATAATGGAAAAGTGGATAAACAGCGTTATGACAGATCTTATAGAAGAGGGGCTGTCTCCCGATAACCCGTTTTTTGACGCGGGCGTGGAAAAGAAAATATACACGAAGATATGCGGCCTGGAAGATATGGTTCACGGGTTTGATTTCGCAGCGGTAATAAACACCTATTACAGGGCGTTCCGCGACGGAAACGACGAAAAAATGAGCTGCGTTATTCGCTGGCTGCGCGGTGAATACTCCACCAAGACCGAGGCAAAGCAGGCGCTGGGCGTGAACGTTATCGTATCCGACGACAACTGGTACGATTACATTAAACTGCTGACCGCGTTTCTGGTGAGCGCGGGGTATAAGGGGCTTGTTATAATGATAGACGAGCTGCTCAATATAATGAAGATACCCCACTCGGTAACGCGGCAATACAACTACGAGAAGATCCTCATGATGTACAACGACGTTATGCAGGGCAAAGCTTCGCATCTGGGTATAATCATGGGCGGAACGCCGCAGTGCGTGGAGGATACGCGGCGCGGGATATTCAGCTACGAAGCGCTGCGCAGCCGTCTTGAGCGCGGGCGCTTCGCGACGGACGAAACGCACGATATGCTCGCGCCGATAATACGGCTTCAGCCGCTCACCTACGAGGAGCTGACGGTGCTGACCGAAAAGCTGACCGAGATACACGCGGGACTGTATAATTACAAGCCGAAAATAACTCTCGAGGACAGGATTTTTTTCGTGAAGGCGGAGTTTGAGCGCGTCGGCGCGCAGACCAACATCACGCCGCGCGAGATGATAAGGGATTATATAGAGCTGCTGAATATCGCGATGCAAAACCCCGACAAGACGGTAGCGCAGCTTATGGGAGAGGACTTTCAGTTTGCCGAGGGGGAAAATACCGACAAGGCGGACGGGTTTGAGGATTTTGAATTATAGGAGAAATATGGTAATAAAAGAATTTTTTAAAGAGGATAAGGACGCTCGGGAGCATTGGACAGAAGAAATAAAAAAGGGCGACTGGCGCGCGGCATGGTCTCTTGTCGAGCTGCTGACAAAGGGAACGTTTCACGATACCCTCGGCGAGGGCGAATTATATCTGCTTACCGACGAAAACAAGCTGATGGCGTTTGTGACGATGACACGTAGAGATTGTATCGTTGACGACAACCTTTTCCCGTGGATAGGCTTTGTGTATACATTTCCCGAATACCGCGGGAACCGTTATTCGGAGCTGCTGATAAACAACTGCGCCGATATCGCGAAAAAGAAGGGATTTGAAAAGCTGTGGATAGCCACCGATCATGACGGCTTATATGAAAAATACGGCTTTGTCTATCTTGAAAACCGTATCGACTGCTGGGGCGAGGACAGCAAGGTGCTGTACAGGCAATTATAAAAAGGCGGTGCTTTTGTGGGCGGAAACAACATCTTTTATCGGCTCGCGCCGTTTATACAGGACTATATTTACCGCAACAAGTGGGAAGAGCTTCGCGGTATTCAGGTAGCGGCAGCCGAAATCATTTTTGATACTGACCATAACCTGCTGCTATCCTCGGGGACGGCGAGCGGGAAGACCGAGGCAGCGTTTCTTCCCGTGCTTACGCAGCTTTGGGAGAACCCCTCGGCAAGTGTGGGGGTGTTGTACGTTTCGCCGCTCAAGGCGCTTATAAACGACCAGTTTCTGCGGCTGGAGGAGCTGCTGGAGGAAGCAGACATACCCGTCACCAAGTGGCACGGCGACGCTTCGCAGTCGGCGAAAAAGCGCCTTGTGAAAAATCCGCGCGGCGTTATGCAGACCACCCCCGAGAGCCTGGAATCCCTTATGATACGCAACAACAGCAGCGCCTACCGACTTTTCTCTGACCTGCGGTTCGTGATAATCGACGAGGTTCATTATTTTATGGACAATGACCGCGGTTTACAGCTGCTCTCGCTGCTGGAGCGGCTTTCAAGGCTTACAGGATTTCACCCGAGGAGAATAGGTCTGTCCGCCACACTGGGTGATTGCTCTAACGCGGAAAGGTGGCTCAGCATGAGCACCGGACGGCAGTGCGTTACTCCAAAAGTGGAAGAGAAAGGACGACATTTGCGGCTTTCGGTGAGATTTTTCCCAATTAAACAAAAAATACCAAACAGCGACAGCCGAATATTACTGCAAAACTACTACAACTATCTCTATGAGAGCACCTACGGAAAACGCTGCATACTGTTTTCAAACAGTAAAGGCGAGGTGGAGGAGAATATAGCTCATCTTAAGCAGATATCAAAAAAGAATCGCAGTAACGACTGCTATCTTGTGCATCATGCCAATGTATCCTCTGCCCTGCGCGAATTTGCGGAGCAGCGCATGAAATCGGGGGAGCTTCCCATATGCACGGGCGCTACCGTCACTCTGGAGCTTGGGATAGACCTCGGACATCTCGAAAGAATAGTACAGACAGGATGCCCGCTCACGGTGTCGGGACTAGTTCAGCGGCTCGGGCGGACGGGCAGGCGCGGCGGAGCGGCGGAAATGCGCTTTGCTTTCCGCTGGGACATGAGCCTGCCACCAAATGTGTTCTACAAGGAAATAAACTGGGATTTTGTAATGTGTACCGCCATGATACTGCTTTATACGCGGGAACGCTGGATAGAGCCGATGTATCTTCCAAAGCTGCCATACAGCCTGCTGTACCATCAGACCATGTCGGTAATGGCGGCAAGCGGCGCGGTGCAGCCGCGTGAGCTTGCACGTCAGATTCTTACGCTCGGGGTATTCCGCAATATTTCCAAGGAGGACTATCTTCTGCTTCTGCGGCATCTGCTTGAAAACGGTCATCTGGAGCGTGACGAAGAGGGCGCGCTTCTTATCGGTGAAAAAGGCGAAGCAGAGGTCAACAACTACGAGTTTCTCGCGGTATTTACAGTTCCGCAGGAATACTCGGTGCGGTGTAACTCGGAAGAGATTGGCACGGTACAGACCCCATTCCCACCGCGCGCCCAGTTCGCGCTGGCTGGTCAGGCGTGGGAGGTCACGGAGCTTGACAAAACGGAGCGCCGTATCTATGTAAAGCATATTAATGGCATTTCCGCCAACTTATGGGAGGATATGGGAAACGAATATGTACACACCAAGGTGATGAAAAAAATGCTGGAGGTTCTGCAAAGCGACGAGCAATACAGTTTTCTTGACGAAGCGGCGCGGAAACGGCTGAACGATATAAGAGCTATGTGCCGCGGCGCTGCGGGCGGTATCGGTGGATATCAAACCTCAGATACAGGTAATACTTACAGGCTTACATCGGGGCTTCCTTTGGCAACGGAAAACGAAAGGATAGTTCTGCCGCTCACCAAGACCACATACGCAGTCTTCCCGTTTATCGGCACAAGGGGGAGCATGGCGCTGATGTATGCTTTAAGGCAAAGAGGCTTTAAAGCCGAAATATGGCTTTCACGCTATATTCCCATATGCATTGAAGTTGCTACGGATAGGGGGATAGAGGAACTGAGGGCTGAGCTGAATGATATCAAGCAAAATGGTGCGGATAAATATGGCTTTTCCATTCCCGATAACTGCGAAATATGCGGAAAATACAATGATTATGTCCCGCGGGAGCTGCTTAAAAAGCAGTATATTGAGGATTATCTCGATACAGAGGATATGAAAAGCTGCGAATAAATTTTTATTTGACCATAGGTTATTTTGTCAAATGTAATAAATAATGACACATTGTCCCCCAAATTTGTCTAAAATACAAAAAAATTTCACAAAAATTTTGTAAACCCCTTTATTTATTATTAAATATATGTTATAATAAATTGTATGTAAGGTGGGTTATAGGGTCAGACCTCCACAAAACCGAAAGGAGGAATGCTCCCGCTGGGGAGCATTGTTTGATATGGCATTTTGCGATTTGAAGCCTGTGCGCGTCTATGACGACGGCGCAGGGATTACATATTACATCGGCGACGTGTTTGCGGTGTATGCTTTCGGAGCGGAGCGCCCCGTCGTTTACAGCTGGGATATGATCGAGTCGGTTTCGGTCACAAGAAAAGAATTAACTTTTAAAACTGCTAATAGAAAATATTCCTTTGACAGAAAGCAATTAAAGGAACAGAATTATTTTCGTGCGGTAGGCATTATTGAGCGTGAGCATAAAAATCACGAATTTGCCTATGAACATGAAAAGAGAATGTTTCCCCTAAAATCCGTCTACACGGACATAATTCCCGGCAAGGACGCGTATCTCGGCTCGGGACAGGTGGACGAAGGCGATTGTGTAGCCGCGTTCGTTCTGATGATGAATCTTCGCCTGGTAAAGGTTCTGTGGCTTGTAGCGGTTCTCATTATGCTGGTGACTTTTGGCGCGCTTCACTTCTTTGTTGGGATAACGCGCGATAATCTTCTGTATTTTATACCTATATCCATAGCCAGCGGCGGCATTGTTTCGCTGGTGGTGTATCTTATATGCCATGCGATAGCAAAGGGAAAATACCGCTCCATAGCTGATGCCGATCCCGCGTCGGAAACACAGATATCCTTTGTTGTTTGTAAACTGGGCTTTGCCGCCTGTGAAAGCTGCATTTACGACGGTCACGACCTCATACCGTGGAACGCGGTAGACTACTTTGTTGAAACGGATAAGATGTTCATTTTCTATAAAGACAACGCGGCTTACACCTATATACCGAAAAAAGCCTTTGAAAAAAAATATATCGGCGGAATTTCGGATATAATCGCCATCATGCTGGAACAAAAGTAAGGGGGAACGGCAGTGAGTGTTGAAATAAAATGCGATAACATAAGTGTCGGTGGCAGCAACGTAACTCTCGTTTCCGTAAGGAACGGTGAATCGGGCATTGGTATGTGCTCATCGGGAATAAACCCTGCTTCGGGAGATTCCTCGACTATAAATAAATTTTTCTACATTGGCTCAGATCCTGTAATAAATATAAACTGTCCTAATATGGGCAGCAGTGTTACAGATAAGATGATATCATTCTCGTCGGGCTTTCAGGGCGTTGACCATGATATCTTTGACGCTTTCACAGCCGACCTTAACAAGCTAAACCGCGGGGATTCATTGACGAACTCGCTTAAAGAGGTATTTTCACTTCTTACCGATGGGGTTTACACTGTATATACCTCGGAATACTATCCCACAGACGGAAACGGGCTGTTTTTCTGGGGAGCGTATAATATAACCCATGAAGTCCGCGGTACAGCGGAGCACAGCACCTCTATAGGAAACAGACCGTATCGTCCCTGCTTTCTGATACCATCTCAGCCCATGGAAACATATACCACTAAGACAAAGCAGACTACCGATGAAGCAGTTAAATCTCGACGTGTTCAAGGAATAGCTTACCACCTTTCCGGATTTCATTCCGTTCTATTAAAGGGACACCATGGTGCTGTATCCTGCGCGGAAAACGGTATTCCATTCAAGTGTGCGGTAATAGAGCGTGTCAGCCAGCCCTACACCGACTTTTACCCTGCACCTGTGAAGAAAACCACCGCTCCTCCTCCCCAGACCGAGGAAACTCCTGCCGAGGGAGCGGAAGCTACTACCCCCACTCCTACTCCTGTCCCTACTCCCGCACCCGTTGCCGAAGAGCGTGAGGGAATATCGGGTTTCAGGAGCGCTTCGGTAAAAATACCGCTTGAAGCTTTTCCAAAAGACGTTTTGAGGCTTATTCTTGAAACGCACCCCGACGTAAAACCGCCACACTTTAAAACGCTGATGAATAAGACTAAGGCAGTGCGCAAGAGAGCAGTCACCAACAATATCCTTCCGCGTGAGGCGTTGGACAATTGTGAAATGATGCCTGACTGCGAAATGGTAGAAAGTGCATTTGCCATTGATGATATCTCCGAATCACAGCTGAATGCATTGCTTGCGGGCGATACGGAGCTTAACGGAAGGATCATTATTTCACCCAATTTTTATTCAAGTATTGTGACTGCCTGCAATTTCCTGCAATTCAAGGATGAACAGCGCTTTGTAAATTTTTCCATCTCAATACTGGAAAACCCCGATCTCAACGCCACACACGAGTACACCGCGCGGAGGCTTGCAAGGCTTTCCGCAAACGAGAAAGCATACCGTTTCTTTAAAAATGTTATAGCAAGCGATGACGCGAAATATGAAAAGTTTTTAACGGTTGCCGACAGATATGTCAGAGAATATGACCTGAACAAAAACAAATAAATAAGCCGCCCGATTTAATCGGGCGGTCAATATTTTATAAACGTGCTTTGCTATCATTTACTTGATTCCAGCTTTTAAGAATAAACATCTTGTAAGACAAAAGAGTGGCATTTGCGCTGCCTCCAGCCTATATAAAGTGTTGATTCAAGCCGATTTATTTGAATTTAAAATTTCCGCGACCCGCCTGAATGTGAAACACTTCGTTGCGTGTTGTGCATTAAGTCTCTCGTGAAAAATTTCCTGCGTTAACATTGCATTACTATAACTTTCTCTGCAAACTGAGGGCGGCATTTCTGCCGCCCCTAAATTTTTATTTGCTAAATTCCTCTGTGTACATCTTCTGCATTTCTACCAAATGATCGTACTTCGCCTTGGAGTTTGCAACCGCCTTGTCAAACAGTGCAGTAGCTCTATCGGGATTAGCGCGCATAAGCGAGTTGTAGCGAACCTCTCTCATCATGAACGCCTTGTAGTCACCCGTGGGAGCCTTGCTGTCCAGCGAGAAGGGAGATTTGCCCTCTGCTGCCAAGTCGGGGTTGAATCTGAACAAATGCCAGTAACCCGCTTCAACAGCTTCCTTTTCAACCTGCTGCGCGATGGTAAGACCACCCTTGATTCCATGGTTGATACAAGGAGCATAAGCGATTATCAGAGAAGGTCCGTCATAAGCCTCAGCCTCGGCGATAGCCTTAAGGCACTGGTTGCGGTCCGCACCCATGGAAATCTGTGCTACGTAAACATAGCCATAGCTCATTGCAATACCTGCAAGGTCCTTCTTCTTAACGTCCTTACCGCCCGCGGCAAA
>CAJTMU010000034.1 GCA_910577365.1 uncultured Oscillospiraceae bacterium
TTCCATGGCGATGTGCGGGATACCGTGTTGGAACTCGGACATTGGTGGGTTCCACAGCGGCGATATAGAGAGCGAGTATTTCAGGGAACTTATCGTGCGCTGGTTTCAGTTCGGACTGTTCTGCCCCGTCATGCGTCTGCACGGAACAAGACTGCGTCAAAGCGATTACCAATACCGCCACCCCGGGGTCAAGGAGCCGAGCGGCGGTGATAATGAAATATGGTCCTTCGGCGAAAAGAACTATCCCGTGCTGAAAGAATTGATACTGCTGCGCGAACGCCTTAAGCCGTACATAATCAAAAGCGCAAGACTTACCGCCGAAACGGGCGAACCGATAATGCGACCTATGTTTTTTGACTTCCCCAATGATGAGAATTGCTATAACATTAAAGATCAATATATGTTCGGCAGAGATATTTTATTTGCTCCAATTTATGATAGGGGGCAGACCGAACGCAGCGTATATCTTCCCGACGGAAATTGGGTAAGGACACTGGACAAAACGGAATATACGGGCGGTCAGACGGTGATATGTCACGCAGAGATTGATGAATTTATCGCATTTGTAAGAAAGGATTCCGAGGTTATTAATGTTTTTTAAATAATAAAGTGCATGATTTATATAATCGGACGTTTTGTGCATAATCTTATGCAGATTATCGCTTGTGCTCAACGTTAAAAAACTCTCCAAGTAAGCATTAATCTTTTAAGTCAAGCATTTTTCTTTATTACTGCAAAATCTGTTCCTCTGACATTTCCATACCTTTCTAACAATCTAAAATGATTTCCTCTTTCCCTGTTGTTTCAATATCGACTGTTGAGTGCAAATTTATGCACCTTATTACCAGCAAAAACTTTTCTGCAATGCTCTTTAAGCTTATTAGCAGCGTCTGGAACTTTCATCTGCGCCTTTATGATGACGCTATCCGCAGGTTGCGAAAATAAAAGTCAGGGGGAACGCTTCGGCGTTCCTCCTATTTGTTGTTATCATTTTGCGGGCGCTCCGTGTTGCGTGATTCTTAAAATGTGTTTTGCGGTCTTTTTTTAGAATTAAACCTCGTTTTTAAGATTACAAAACAAAGCACAATCCCGCACCATTAACCGTTTGCGGCAAAAAGTGCGAGATTGCGTTGATATTTGTTTTGCGATATCGTAAAAAATAGATTTAAACATTCACGTGAATTTTGAAGTATTGGCATCCATAAATAGTATAAGATGACACACTAAAAATGAACGCTATTTTAACATTCTTCCATATTATGCGGTTTTTTCGCATTTCAAATCAGACTCATGGGTTCGGATTCCGTCTTTTTTGTTTCCAGTTTTGAGCTGTTATGGTGTCCATTTTGAAGTTCGGACTAATCCGCTGTAAAACCGCATTGGAAAAGGGATTAATAAAACACCTGCTGTTGTCCGAACCTTTGGGGTTCAGATTCCTACAGGTGTCCATTTTGACGAGTAAATTTGAATCCACGCAATAAACTATGATAATCTTATTTTTTTGACTGTATTATGCAAAACTTTTGAATATCACCTGTAACCGGGATTCTATCATAAGGGTTTTCTGCCCAAACTGCTTCATCGACAATAGTAGATACAATTTCTTTAAAGCCTGCTTTTCTAAGTTCGACTACTAAATATTCTTCGACCAGTCCCTTTTCTAATCCTAAATTTTTAGCTACTTCAAAGCTTTTAGAACCTTTTTCAATATATAACCCTTGAATGATAAGCTTGCCGTTCTCCTTTAATATTCTATATAATTCTTTTGCAACTTTATCACTTTCGGGTATATTTCCAAAAGCAGCCACAGATGTAATAAAATCAAAACTATTGTCTTTTATAGACATATATCTTCCGTCGGTTGCTATGTACGAAACTTTATCGTCATTTGTTTGCTTAATTTTTCTTGTCCACGCTAAAATTCTTTTTGATATATCTGTACAGACAATGGATATATTAGAATTATTCGATTCTAATATCATTTGCAGCATACCGCCCATTCCAGTGGCTAAATCACAAACATCGCCACGTAAGCCTTTAAGTAACTCCATTGTTTTACTTGCAAGCTTTTGTTCTGCAATTATTGTTTCTTTGTTTTTTCGCGATAAATAATCATTTGTCCAATCATCTTCGGTACTTTGCCGCTCGCTGGTGTTTATTTTATTTGCAAGATCTTCATCTGTAATATTCCATAATATTTCTTGATTTGATGATAGTTCCGGATTAACAATATCATAAACGCCGTAATATTTTGAATATTGGGTATTGCATTCTTTGCAGCATAACTTATCATCTAATGAACATCTGCATTTTGGGCAGACAATAATACTTTTCACATCCATAGATTACACCTTAAATATATAAATAATCAAGATTAAATTTAAGTTTAAACTATTCTCTGGGGATGAAGATAGCCAGCCGGATCGCGTAGGTTATTTTTCGCTTTATGTGCAGTTCTTATATAATCTTCACTTGTTTTACTCTCCTACCGCCCACCCAGCAGCGCTTGGCAGCACTCCCTCCTGCGATGCAACCGCCCCTATTTACCAAAAATATCTCTGTGCTTTCTGCAAAGGTGTGCTATCGCCGATACAAGGTGAAAGGAAATACATTATTCAAATCTTGACTGCAATGCTAAAATGCAACTTTTCACTTGGTGCTGCTGACCGGATTTGAACCGGTACGGTATCACTACCGAGGGATTTTAAGTCCCTTGCGTCTGCCAATTTCGCCACAGCAGCAAAGCAATTATTTCATTTATGTGAGTTTACATAACACTAAATAAATATTAAATATATTTTATCATATTTATTCCATAATGTCAATTAGATATTCCTTCGATTTGTTAAAATTTCACATAAAATCCCGATTTGCGATTACTTTTTTATAGGTAATCACAAATCGGGATTTTATCAAATAATATTTATGGAAAGTGAGACTAAAAATGCTGTACTCCCGTTTATTCCGAAGCAAAATAGGCGCTGCAGACGTAAATGCAAAAAGAAGGGTTAACATAATATCGTTAGCTAAACATATTGCGGATTTTTTTCAGTAAAGCGTGTTCACATAAAAATGGCATCATAAATCATAGCGAGGGCGAGTTATATCAAATATGATAAGTCCATTTTGCCATAACGAGTAAAAACTCGCCGAAAGCGTTTGTTGCTCTTGGCGAGTTAAATTATATTCCACTGATAATCTCAAAACAGTATACTTATATTCAAGCCGCCTGAATCTAATGTCAAGGTTGGTCTTAACATAGTATGGAAGAAATATCAGTTATTTACAAAGGCAGTGTAGGAATTTTTGAACAGACTTTAGTGCTTAAAACTTATCAATAACAATTCTGTTTTCTCCTGTTTCAAGGGTGGTCTTTCCAATCCCCTCAATAAAAACTGTCTTGCTTTTGCTAACCCTAAGCGTTATCTCGCCTTTTCCATTCTCCCATTTCATATCCGCAGTAATCCCCCCACGCGCAATAAGTCCCGTTACAGAACCGCTTTTCCAAGCCTTAGGCAGCGCGGGAAAAAACACAAGCTTTTCATTATGGCTTTGCAGAAGCATTTCCGCAATTGCCGCCGTAGTCCCAAAATTTCCGTCAATTTGGAATGGCGGGTGGTTATCGAAAAGATTTGGCAGAACAGATATTTCAAAATATTTTTTAAGATCATCCCACGCACGCTCACCGTTCCGCATTCTCGCCCAAAGATTTATTATCCAAGCTCTGCTCCAACCCGTATGACCACCGCCGTTTTCAAGTCTGCGGAGCAATGTCTTTTCAGCCGCGGAAATAAGCTCCTTGTCAGAATAATCTATCTGTGCAGCGGGATAAAGCGCGAACAGATGAGATATGTGTCTGTGTCCCTTGTCAATCTCTTCATATGGCTCCGCCCATTCTTGTATAGTGCCGTTCTCCTCTATTTTGATATTGGGGAGCTTTTTCATGATTTCGGCGTAATGCTCGCGTTCTTCATGCGAAAGATTACCTAACTCAAGCAGTCCGCCGAAAATCTCATGAAGTATCTGGCTGTCCATGGAAGCACCCATACACAGAATTCCGATTTCTCCATTCGGCAAACGATAACAATTTTCTGGTGATATAGTAGGAGATACCACAAGCTCCCCGCGTTGGTTTTCAATCAGCGTATCCTCAAAGAACAGCGCCGCATCTTTCACATAGGGAAGATATTCCGACAAAAACTCTTCGTCACCCGTATAGCGGTAATGCTCGAAAATATGCAGGCAAAGCCATGCCGCTCCCATTTGCCAATAAGTCGACGAAGCAATAGTATCCTGCGGCGCACAGTCGCCCCATATATCGGTGTTGTGATGAGCGACCCAACCCCTTGCACCATACATTTCTTTGGCAACGGTCTTACCATGCGGATACATGCGCTTGATATGCTCGAAGAGCGGCAAATGCATTTCGGAAAGATTGCAGCTTTCGGCGTGCCAGTAATTCATCTGAGCGTTGATGTTTATCGTGTATTTGCTGTCCCATACGGGAGTAAAGCTGTCGTTCCATATTCCCTGAAGATTAGCGGGCAGACTGCCGCGTCGGCTTGACGCGGCAAGCAGATACCGCCCATAGGCAAATGAAAGATTAACAAGTCCCATATCCTCGCCGCCGTTCTGTACGGCTTTGATACGTTGATCGGTGGTGATATCCTCCTTATCATCAGAAATATCGAGCTTAAGTCTGCACCTGTCCATAATCTCGGAGATATCCTCAGCATGCATTTCACGCAGCTTGTCGTAACCGAGCCTTTCACCGTTATCGAGCCGCTTTAAAACCTCTCCGAGGGGATCGTCACAATAAAAATTCGTTTCAGCGGACGCGATAAGAACTGCATCATTTTCACACCTCAATGTTCTTCCGATAATACCGAGAGAGCCATGTACCGCCCTGATACAGAAACAGTATTTAACGCCGTCCGCTCCCGACTGACCCTCCATACAAAGGGTGTTATTATCGAGCTTGCGCATACTTCCCATATAAACGCCCCGCTCAATAACCACGGAAATTTCAGCGCCCGTGCTGTGAATAGCCATTACCTTGTGGGGGTATGAGATAAAACTTTCGCGCGAATGGGAAATACCGTTGAGTATGTAGGAGACTCTGTGTATTCCGCGTTCAATATCAAGCTCTCTTACATAACCATCACATGGCAGCATTTTATATATCTGTTCGCTCCAACAGTCCCGCAGCCCAAACATACTTACATTTTCGCCGCTTTCGGGAATTATAAAAAGATCACACAGCGGTTCATAATGACACTGATAATCGGGAATACCCGCCATAGTAAGGTTCGCGAGTTTTTCTGCCTGAGAAAGCTTTCCTTCCGAAATAAGACGGCGTATTTCGGAAATATTCTCTTTCGCGTCGGGATTTATTCTGTCGCGAAAGCCGCCGTACCAAAGACTGTCCGCATTAAGCTGAAAGCGGTCTGCAATATTCCCGCCAAAGCACATCGCTCCCATAAAGCCATTGCCGAGAGGCAAAGCATTGTTCCAATCCTTTGCGGGAGCTTCATACCAAAGTCTGTTCAAAAACTACCTCCATAATCCGAAATTA
This sequence comes from uncultured Oscillospiraceae bacterium, assembly GCA_910577365.1. GTDB lineage: Bacteria > Bacillota > Clostridia > Oscillospirales > Ruminococcaceae > CAG-115. Next base: position 5,576 of record CAJTMU010000034.1, read on the forward strand.
CTTTTTATTTCATAAATACAAATGATTTAAATTCAAAGAGATATCTGTTCCTGAATGATTCTCCCGACCAATCACGCGGGTATTCCGTATCGACCCTGAAAAATACGCTGTGTCTGCCTGTAACCGCCTTTATCCTTTCGGTAACGACGCTGCTGTCTTTGCCTATCTTTATTTGTCCTATCTCCTCACCGTCTTCTCCGTCAATTAAAATATGAAGTATGCTGTCGCAGCCCAAACCGTTTACGTTTACGGAAAACTCCATTGTTTTACTTCCGAAATCATCTCCGAAATCGAAATATTTATATCCGATAACGCAACCCTCGGTAATCCCCGTTATAACGCGTTCAAAGACTGTTTTTTCCGTAACTATTGCACCGCCCTTAAGAACACAGGCGATTTCCGCGGGAGTCGCCTTATAGGGGTCAAGCGAATCTTCAAAGCCCAGAGAAGTCATTTCTACGGTCGGAATTGTTCCGTCGGGAAGTATCACGATTTTTTCAACGCAGCCTCTGCGCGACATGATGGTACCGTTTGTCATACGGTGATAGAAAATATACCACTGTCCGTTTATTTCGGCAATCGAGCCATGGTCGTTGCCGCCGGGATAATCAACTCCGTTATCAACGATATACCCTCTGTATGTAAACGGGCCCGTCGGCTTGTCGGAGGTTGCATATGCAAGCCTGCTCCCGCACTTTGGAGAATAAATCATATAGTATGTATCCCCGATTTTTCTTGGCGAGCATGCCTCGAAAAACAAAGCCTCGGATTCGGTAAAACCGACGTTTTCGGTCTTTTCATAGGGAATAATATGCTCGATACAGCTTCCGTCAATGACCTCATACATGTTTTCGCCGTTTATCTCCGCCATAAAGGAACGCTCAAAGCCGCAATATATGTAGACTTTACCGTCGTCGTCGACAAGCACGCCCGGGTCGATAAACCAGCCGTTGCAGCAGATATCGTCGGGAATAGTATACTTGTATTTCGATAAAAGCTTAAATGGACCCTCCGGCCTGTCGCTGACCGCAACACAGCCCGCCGAGTTAAATATGTAGGCATAAAGATAATATTTGCCGTCCTTTTCCACAACGTCGGGAGCGTAAAGATAGTTCGAGCTATCCGTCCACTCGGTATCCGCCGGATAGTCGGCGGTAGCCTGCACGCGAAAAATATCCCCGTGACAAGTCCAATTGCCGAGGTCGTTAAGGGGTGCGCTCCAGCATTTCAAAACATGATCGCAGAATTTCACCGAGCCGGCTCTGTCGTGAGAACCGTACACATAAATTCTGTCACCGAAAACTCTCGGTTCTCCGTCGGGAATGTATTCCCACAAAGGAAGATACGGATTTGGCATATAATTAACCCTCCACTTAATTGTTTTTTATTATTATATCATATACGGCAAAAAAGTCAACCTGTTTTTTTAATTTGTTACAATTCTTTAATATATCACCAAGTTATTCTGAAACGTATGGACAAAATTATAGAATGTTTTAAGAATGTATAAGAGGAAAAAACATTTAAAATCACCTATTGCGCAATCCAAATAACCGCACAAACGATGAAAACGGCATACCAAACCGCCTTAAATACGGTTTGGTATGCCATGGCATTCTTAAGCTTGTATTATATTTTATTTACCTGCTCTGATGTTTTTAACGGTTTTCTTTTCAATGGAAAGATTTTCATATACTCTGACTCCTCCGCTGCCCGTCGGAGCCTGCGCCAGCAAGCCTACCTTAACCACAGGCTCAACGGGCAGGTGAAAATATCTCATCATGAAGAAGCTTTCGCCGTCAGCGGAATAATGGAACGCAAAATTATTTCCCACGCGGCAGACCCTAAGCCATGCCGTGTTTCCCTCAATATTACAGCCGTTCGCGTCGTCTGAATCTCCCTTTGTGACAACGCTTACCGCCGCGTGTGTTCCGAAATCGGTCAGTTCAAAGCAGCATTTTGCCCAGCAATTTAAATCCTTCATAACCATGACCGAAGCCGAATCGTAGGTATCCTTAAAATCGTGAGAAACCTTGACGGTCAGCACAAAATCGCCTTCTATTTCAGTATAATAGTAAGGCGCGTTGCAAAGCGATTCGGGAAGTATCCCCTCCTCGCATTCGTCAATGCTTCCGCAGAAAAAATCCGTTTTTTCGGGAGCGGTTATTTCTATCCTGTTTTCTGTCCTTTTGATATTGCTTTCGTTCAGCCATTTAAAATCCATGATGTGTTCCTCCTCAGAGTTGGTTTTGTTTATTTTTTCTCCGCACACCTTTCAGTATAAGGAGAGAAATTATAAGTACCAGCGGGAATACACAGCCCGCAAGCATTCCGGTATGCATGTCGTCATTCGCGCTTTGCGTGACAGCTCCGACCAGACTCGGACCCATCGCCCCGCCCAGATCGCCCGACATGGCGAGAAGAGCAAACATTGCCGTTCCTCCCGCGGGGATATGCTCCGAGCATATGCTGATAGCTCCCGGCCACATTATTCCCACCGAAAAACCGCACATAATACAGCCGATTAGTCCCATAACGGGATTGTCAAATACGGAAGCCGTAATATAGCATATCAGACAAAGGCAGCCAGAGCCGAGCATAAACTTCATAAGATCAAGCCTGCCGCCGTATTTCCCGTAAACGGCGCGGCTGATACCCATGGTCACCGCTAACATACACGGTCCCGCCAGATCTCCCGCCGACTTTGACAAGCCCAGAGCGGACTCCGCAAACGCGGAAGCCCATTGTGCCATGGAAAGCTCTGAAGCGCCAGCGCATATCATCAATACTACCGCTATCCAGAACAATGGTATACGCAGCAGTCCGCTTGTTTTCATGCCACTGCCGTCCTCCGTCGGGTGTTCGATGGGGCAGACGGCAAAATTAAAGGCGTTGTAAATAGGTATCAGCGCCCATGCGCAGGCAAGCCACTTCCAGCTGTCCGTGCCGAAAACCGCGAAAAAAACGGTGGATATAAGTATGACCCCCACCGAGCCCCAGCAGTAAAACGAATGCAGCAGACTCATCGCGGCTTCCTTGTGTTCAAACGGACATGCCTCCACAATGGGGCTGCACAACACTTCTATCAGACCGCTTCCCACCGCGTAAACAATAACACTTATCATGATTCCCGTGAACGGGTCGGGCAGAAGCTCCGGCAGAAATGCCAATCCCACAAGACCGGCAGCCGCGAACACCTCCGAAGCAACTACGCATTTGCGGTATCCAATTCGATCCGCGAATTGAGCGCACAAAACGTCCACTATAAGCTGTGTTATAAAGAATACAGCAGATATAAGAGCGATTTTTCCCAATGGTATGCCGTAATCATTATGGAATTTAAGAAACAGCAGCGGCGCAAAATTTGCCGCAATTGCCTGTGTGATAAATCCAAGATAACAAGCGACTAATGTTTTTTTATACTTTTTGACCGTATCAGCCATGTTGACTTTCCTCCCTTTCTGTGGTATAATGGGATTATATCACATAGTTTTATGGAAATCAAGGCAGTATATCGCATATTTATTACACAATATCGCAAAAAGGAGAGAAAGCAAATGAAATTAAATGACGGATACAATAAAATCAAAACCGACGCTACATTAAGAGAGACGATTAGTCACGGAAGCGAGGAATACCCTTTCAGTTACTACTTTGAGGATATCTGGCTGTTCGATTTTCACTGCGTGGACTGGCACTGGCATTCCGAGCTTGAATTTGTATACGTTGAAAAAGGAAACGCCGAATTTCTCATCGGCGACGGCAGATATGTACTAAGCGAGGGAACGGGAATATTTATCAACACGCGCGTTATTCACCGTTTTGAAGCGACGGAAAGCGCAATTATTCCCAATGTCGTTTTTTCGCCGTCGCTGCTTTCTCCCGAAGAAAGCCTGATATACCGCAAATATATACAGCCCCTGCTTGATTCTTCAATTGAATACCTGATATTTTCTCACGATGTACCTTGGCAGAACGATGTTCTGAATATTCTTCTGTCGGTATTTGCCCTTCAGGAAACGGAAAGTATGCGCGAAATAAAAACGGTTGAGCTTCTGATGAAGCTGTGGAGTATCATTCACGAAAACGTGCAGATACCGGAGAACACCTCCGGATCAAAAGCCTCTGCGCATACCCAAGCCCAGCTTCAGATAATGATGCAGTATATACATAAAAATTATCCGGAGCGTATTTCGCTGGACGATATTGCAAAAACCGCATCGCTCAGCAAAAGCAGCGTGTTAAATATATTTAACAAATATCTACACACCTCACCGATAAGCTATCTGGTTAATTACAGACTGAAACGCGCGGCAAAGCTTCTTATTACCACAGATAGCAGCGTTGCCATGATCGCTCAGGAAACCGGCTTTGAAAATGTCGGCTATTTTTGCCGCAAATTTAAAGAATTATTTCATATGACCCCTGGTGAATATAGGAAAAAGTGATTTGCGAATAATGAAAATATAATAGACGCTTACAGCGGTATTCCAAAAATGTATAATATCAGAAAACGGTAAGTATAGACGGCCAAATAGTGCGGCTGGAATGAACGTGTGCCAGCCGCTCACTTAAAGGGAGATAGCCAAAAGCCTGAATATCTTTCGCTCGTATATTTCGAAAATCGAAAAGAGAGCGCTGGAAAAGCTTAGAGCAAGGTCCGAAGAATAATTTAACCACTTGATTGCATAAATATAATTCCATATTCTAAGCAAAATAATAGGTAATTTTTGCGTCAAATTCCAAAAAACATATTGCAAATTGAAAATAATATGCTATAATTGAAATTGGTAATCAAAATCCTCTAAAGTATGCAAGCGAATTTGGGATACCTTTAAACTTATCTGAAAGAAAATTCACCGAAAACACTTTCTGTGCCATCGGATCCCACAAAAGCAATCGTACTCCACATGTTTTCTCTTTCTCATACCGTTTTTTAGGCTCCCACAGAAAATTTATAATATAGCTTGACTTTAAGAGAGGCTTTTTAACTAAGGAAAAGGAGAATGCAAAATGAAACGTATCACGACAAGATTGGTTTCTGCTGCAGCAGCTTTTTTATTTGCGGCACAGACAAACACCGCAGCCTTTGCGGAAAGCATTGACGTCAACCGCCCATCTGTCAGCGGCACAGGACAGGTCAATGTTATAATTTCACCGGCGCTGTATCTTCAAAGCAATGTGTATTTTACTGCGGAGCTTACGGGAAGCGGCGCCCAGACCGTTGCCTTAGACACGGACAGAGATGGAGAGGTGTGTTTCACAGACCTTTCCGCGGGGGATTATACTCTTAAGGTATCCGCCGATGGATTTGCTGACTATGTGCAGAATATCAGCGTAGAACAGCAGGCAGTCACCGTTAGACTTATGACGGACTTTGTAAAGGGAATCGACTATGATAAAAACGTTCATCCCGGAACACTCCTTATAGGGGACGTCAATAATGACGGCGTAATCGACGACAAGGATAAACAGCAGCTAACCGACGCGATAGACAGCGGCGAGCGGGGCAATGTTACCGATCTTAACGGTGACGGAAGCATTGACCTTGCGGATCTGGAATACTTAGCCAAAGGATATAATATTGACCCAATACAGGCAACCACCGAGCTTGTTATCCCCTCATCTGTTATTGTACCTTCGGCGGGCGCAGGCACCAACGTTGACGGCGAATTAGACAGTCTTCTTGTAAGAGATGGCACAGCAAAGCTTTCGGTAAGCGGCGGCGGTGAAATTTCCGACCAAAGCCCCGTTGTATTGCAGTTTGATATTACTAAGAAAGACAAAGCGGCTCTTGCCGACGGAATAGTTATAAAAGCTTCCGAGGAAAACCCTATTTCAAAAGCGGAAGTGAATATTGATTACATAGACGCGAACGGCGCAGAGGATACCCTGACGGTTCCAATCGAATATGGAGTTCACCATCTTCTAAATTCGGGCGAAGTTACCGCGCAGCGGGATCAGTATGGAAACATCTATATTAATTTAGGCTCTCAGATTGCGGTAAAAAGGGTCACATTTGTCATATACGGCATGACCAAGAACAACACTCTTGCAGAAATCTCATATGTGGAGTTTGTAAACGGCATGGAGAGCAGGATTCCCGAGCCTGCGACGGATATCCCCGAAAATCTTAAAGCGCAGGCGGAAGACAAATCATTTGTGCTTACATGGGACAGGTGCGTCAATGTTACGGGCTATGAAGTAATGATCACACAGGGAGAGGTCAGCGAGACCAAAAGAGTAACAGGCTGCTCTCTCAGCGTTTCTTCACTGAACGACAAAAAGCTTGTAAACGGCACCGAATATACCGTAAAGGTGCAGTCGGTAAACGGCACATGGAAAAGCGGCTACGGCAGCGAGATAACGGTTACTCCAAAAGCGTCCTCCAAGCCAGACAAACCGGACGGACTTACGGCGACAGGCGCATACAAGAGCATTCAGCTTTCATGGAAAGCGGCGGAGGATGCGGAGTGGTATAACGTCTACTACAAGCTTCGTGCCGAGGACGAATATCATAAAATCGCAAATATAGACAGTACCTCTTACACTGTTACAGAGCTTGAAGACAAAGCAGAATATGTAGTGTATGTGACCGCTGAAAACATTCATGGGGAAAGCGCCCCGTCTCTCACAGCGTCCGCAGTCACAACAGATATCAATCCTCCTGTTATGCCAAAATACAAACTCATAAACACCGGCGGATACGGAGAGATCGGACAGCATATTATTTCCGCTTCGCAGAACTATGGAACAATGGTTGGCAGCACGGTTGAGGAAAACGAAAGAACCGCATGGGGCACAGTGGATCACAATCCCGCTTCTTTCTACCAGCGCACCACATGGGACGACGGCGGTTTTAACAACCTTAACCGGCATGGTCTTTTCTATGAATTTGATGAAGAGTATACCATTCAGACCTTTGCGCTGCATGAATCCACTCCCATAAATCCCAGTCTTTCCTACACCAAAATCAATTATTGGGATGCACAGGGCAACCTTACCGCTTTGGGATATAACCAAGTTTCCACCATCAAAAAGACGGACAGCGAAGGTCGCGCATACTATCTCATAAGGCTTCCTGAAAAGGCTCAGATAAAGAAAATTCAGATAGGTCTTGCCAGATACGTGGCAAGCGGAAGCATCAATGTTTCCGAGGTGTATTTCTACTATTATGATACCATTATAGATGATATTGCCAATCTTTATGAGGACGATCTGCACCTTGTACTCAGAACGGACGTCACACAGGAAACTATTGACGAGCTGAGAAAGCGTCTGAACACTCCCGACGAAGTAAGCGGCGAGCTGAATCCCGACATAGAGCTGCTTGAAAGGGAGCTTAAAAACGCAGAGGATATTTTAAACTGTAAGAATCTCGGCGCTCCCGTTTACATTCATAGCACCATCAGCACCAAAGACGTGGGCAGAGGATTCGGCGGATTAAACGCTTGGCAGCCCATCGGCGTAACCGCGGCAGCGGGAGATACGTTGACTGTTTACGTTGGACACAATACCAAAAAAACCGGCGACACAACAAATCTGCAGCTTGTGGCTACTCAGTATCACGCGGAATCGGGAGCAATGTCAAAAGCGGTTGCCAATCTTAAGGTTGGCTCCAACACGATTGATATACCCAAGATCTGGTCAATAGATGAGGAATCAGGCGGAGCGCTGTATATACAATATACAGGAAACAACGAAAATGACCGCTATGCAGTCCGCGTCAGCGGCGGAGTGAAAGTCCCCATACTTGATCTGTACGGCATTGAGGACGAAAGCCAAAAACTGGAGTTGGCAGAAACCTATATTACGGAGCTTCAGGATTATGTTGGACAGATGGAGCAGCTTCACGCCCAATATCACGCGGATTCCTCAAATGCAAACGTAAATAAATACGAGTATAATGCCAAAAACTGTATTCTTGGCGCTTCAGACATACTTCTTGACAATATGCTTCTGTCACTGCCCGCAGCACAAATACTCACCGGTTCGGGTCAGGGAAGCACGGCGGACAGGGCGGCGCAGGTAATCGAATCTGCGCAGGCAATAGAAGATATGCTTCATCTCTTCTATCAGCACAAGGGACTTAATGACAATGCGGAAAACGAAATTGACAGGCTTTCCAATCAACATCTGAATATACGCTATCAGAGAATGTTCAGCAAAGCGTTTATGTACGCTGCCGGAAATCATATCGGTATAGAATGGAACGAATGCAGCGGCATGATCAGCGCTTCACCCCTTGTTTATGACGAGGACGGAAAATATGTAAGCGGTCACTATTTTGGCTGGGGAATAGCACACGAGATAGGGCACTGTATCAATCAAAGCGCCTATACTGTTGCGGAGATTACCAACAACTATTTCGCACAGCTCGCGCAGGCTAAGGACACCAGTACGGGAATGAGGTTTACTTATGAGAATATCTATGATAAAGTAACCTCTGGCACTACGGGTCAGGCTTCCAATATTGCAACACAGCTTGGAATGTACTGGCAGCTTCACCTGGCTTACGATATGAACTACAACTACAAGACCTTTGACGACCATGCACAACAGCTTGAAAGCCTGTTTTACGCAAGAGTGGACAGCTATGCCCGCACACCTTCACTCGCTCCCGCACCCGACGGTATTTCACTTACTCTCAGCGGCGGTACGGATCAGTGTCTGATGAGACTTGCTTGTGCGGCGGCGGAAAAGGATATACTTGAATTTTTCGAGCGTTGGGGAAAAATTCCCGACAGCACCACTATCGAATATGCAAGTCAGTTTGAAAAAGAAGAAAGAGCCATCTATTACACCGACGATGATTCCCGCGTATACCGAATTGAAAATCCCGAAGGCGGTTATCTGGGAACAAACGGAGATGTCATAGCGGTAGGCTCAGGTACTGCTGCCGTTGCCGCAGCGGACAATTCTCATCAAGTTAACTTTACTCTTACATCGGAAAATATTCCCGAAGATGAAATATTGGGTTATGAGATAGTGCGCTGCACCACATCTGGAGGAATTGTCAGCAAACAAGCTGTAGGCTTCACCGCAAACAGCACGTTCACCGACTACGCGGAAGGACTTAGCAACAGAGTGGTTACTTATGAAGTGATAGTTGTGGATAAATACCTCTATCGTTCAGCGCCAATGACTCTGGAACCTATAAAAATACAGGACGACGGCAGTCTTGATAAAACTTGGTGGACAATAAGCGCTTCGGGCATTACCCCCGACAATATTCCCGACCCGGGAACGGGCGATGACGATATGCCATGTGAGCCTGAGGCGGATGACCCCGTTATCTTCGCTGCTGATAATGACACCACTACCGAATATATCGGAACGCTTTCTGCGGATTGCGAAATAATCATCAGCTTTAATAAGCAGGAAACTGTTTCCGGCTTCAGGTACACCGAAGGAAGCGGAGCGGATCACGTTAATTATACCGTAATGGTTAAAGTAGACGACGGCACATGGGTCGAAGCGGCAAGCGGCGTATCGGGCGGCGAAAAACTTTACTTTGAAAACACCGATGGAGGCTATGTTGCTACCTACAAGACCGATGCCGTTAAGCTGATTATTTCCGGTCAGTCAGGTCAGAGAATTTCAATTGCCGAGCTTGACGTGCTGGGAGTTACTGGTGACAATGTTGATTTCATAAGCACATCGGACAGCAGCCCCGTAATAGGAAGGCTTTCTGATGATTATCGCTACGGCAGCGGAGAGAATGACATTATCCCCAAGAATTCCGTTGTATTCACAGGCAGCTACAAGGGCAACCCCGCCTACAATGTGGTAATGCTTTTTGATGAGAACGGAAATGCTGTTGGCGGTATCGATTCTGAAGGACGTCTTACAGCGAATCAGATAATTCTGGCAGAGGACCCCGGCAGCGGGCTATTACATGACGTATGGAACGGCACATGGATATACTGGATAGAGCCAGACACAGCAGACCTTGAAGGATTATCCAAGGTTCGCGCGGAGCTTTACCGCGTAAACGACGCGCTTACCAATGAGGGAGAAAGACTTGTGAGCGACTCGCTGTTTGAGGACTTCCCCGAGATTCTTCCAGAAATAAGCTTCGCTTCCACAAATCAAGGAGGAAATTGATATGTTAAATAACCGCAATATTGTGGGAAAAATAAAAAAGCTATCAAGCGTTATGGCGGCATTGCTTTTCTGCATTCTGACGCTGACCGTCGGTGCTTCAGCAGAAGCAGTCAACAAAATAGAGCTTAAGGCAAGGGGAAGCGAGGCGCAGATAACAATTGATTTTCCTCAGGCTGCTGCCGAAGAGATAGCCTCGCTGCAGCTCTCCTTAAGCCTTGACGTCAGCTCCGACAAGGCAGAAATAGAGTTTATTCCTGACAGCGGTCTTACCGCAAAAATCATAGAAAGCAGGTATCACAGCGATACGGGGATATTAAATATATACCTTGCGGGTACAGAAGCTATTTTTTCTTCCTCTCCCCTCTCAATCGGGATTGTGAAAATAAGCGGCAGCGCTTCTTCTGCAACAGTGAATATTGTAAAGGATTCTGTTAAGTTTGTAAGGGGAGGAGAACTAATCGAAGGCGAAAATCTGACCGAAGTTTACGGAGATATCACCTACCCCGATCATGTAATAATTACAACTAAAAACACTCCGTCGAGACCCGTTACCGGCGGTTCAAGCCATACACACAGCTACGGAGATTGGACAGTAACAGTAAACGCGACCTGCTCCAAAGAGGGTGAAAGAATCCGAACCTGCAGGATATGCGGTCGTACAGATATAGAAACTATTCCGCAGCTTGAGCATGATTACATCTCGCTGGGATCACACGAAGCTGACGGCACAACGAGCGGCTACACCGATTACATGTGCGTTCACTGCGCCCAAACAAAGCGTGAATTTGACGCCATTCTTGGTGATGTTGACAAAAACGGAAGAGTTAATTCACTTGATGCTGCCATTATATTGAAAGCAATAGTGAACAAAACCGATTTGGAACCGAGTGTTGCCGATTTTAACAAAGACGGTACGGTCAACGCGCTTGACGCGGCAGCGATTCTGAAGTGGATAGTCAGCCAATAATACCATTAATGTGAAAATCCCCGTCGGCAAAAGAGCCGACGGGGATTTTTTTAAATCGTTATAAAGTGATTATTTAAATACCGCTCATTAATCTCCTCCTGTGGAACGCTGAAAATTATCATAGGCACAAAATCCTCCCGCTCCATTTCGGTCGGGCTGTCGGGATAGGCGAAAACTCTTATATCTTTTGAGTCTGCTATAAACCACTCCGATGGAATATAATTCAAATCGGGGTCTGCGCTTTCGTCAAGATATTCCCGCCAATTTTCGCCAATAAGCATTTCCATTGTTACAAGCTCCAGAGTATCCGCGTCAAAATTCGCAAACGGATATTCACCCGCTCCAACGCCGCTCAGACCTATATGATAGTATTTTTCAAACAGGAGTGTGGTAATGTCCGTATGCGAGAAACGCCAATTTGGATTGGCTTTTCTGATGGTTTCCCAAGCTCGCTTCTGAAGACCGTACCACAACTTGTCCTCGGCTTTTACCTCTTCCTCGGTATGGTACGCCGAGCCTGTTATTCTTTTATATGTGTCGCCGTCCTCGGTAATATAGGAAATATCCCATTCGCTGTACTTGTAATTGTAAAGGTCATCGAGATATTTGTCATTGATAATTCCGCTCATATCCCTGTACCGGCTTGCCACACTGTGCCAATTATCGTCGGAATATCTTAAGAAAGGGGCGCAGGTAAAATACGGATTATCGGATTCAAGTCCGATCTGGTCTAATGTAAACAGCCGCGGTTCGCCTAAAATACAAGAGAAATCCTGCTTTTGCACCGTGCTTATATCGACATAATCGCGGTTGACATTCAATATAGTCTGACTTATCCAATTGTCGATGCTTTGATTCACGTCGGGCAGGAAATCCTCTCCTTCAAAAAACAGATCGGAAAAGCGCTCGATTTTTTTACCCTCGATCAGATCATAAGTAAGCGTTTCGGCGTGATGGTATGCCGATACAGTTTCCATATAGACGTTTGTCCCCGCGCTGTCATCAAAATAACCCAAAATTAATGAAAGATAGCCGTTTCGGCAGCTCATTTTAAGGCTTATACCATCAACTGTATCCGCGTATTCGGGCTTATAATGCTTGCGAAGCTCGTCCATTGCGGCGCGGATATCGCCATTTATCCGCGCTTGAAGCTCCTCGTCCTTCAGAAAATCAAGTTCATAATATCCGTTTCTTTTTTTATAGCTTTCATTCCAAAGATAAAGCACCGAATATTCGCGCGGCGGCGTAAAATCGACAGGCTTCGGCTCGCCCGTTCCCACCGCCTCATAGGGCAGGTATTTTTCGGGCACCTCCATGCCGTTTACAGGAAGATAGCCGCTCTCCAGTACATAGCGCTGCCCCTCGTCGGAAAGCGCCTTTTCGGCAAATTTCCGCGCACTTTTGGGGGACTTGTCCGTATAAATTATGTAAGTGCAGCTCAGCAGAGGATAGCTTTCGTCCGCCATGGCAGCCTTTGACGGCTTTACTCCATCTACCGCGATAAACTTCACCTTATTGGCGTTTGCGTACATCTGCGCGGCGTAGGAATACACCGAATATCCGATAGCGCCTGTGGAGTTGTCATAGACCGCTATTGCGTCCATAAGCGACATCATCATGCCCTGCACCAGCTCGGTTTTTGGAGAAAGCAGCGTGGTATCTCCCATAAAATCAGTCATGTAATTCTGACTTCCAGAATCGGTATTGCGCTGATATGGCAGTATTGGCTCATCGTTGCCGCCAACCTGCGACCAATTAGTTATCTCGCCGCTGTAAATCTTACGGAGCTGCTCACTTGTAAGCGAATCCACGGGGTTATCCTCGTTGACGACAAACACGAAGCCCTCTCTCGCGACAGGCTCCATGAACAGGGTCACACCTGCCTCGTCCGCCATTTTTTGCTGCTCTTCGGAAATGGGTACGGAGAAGATAAGGTCTACCTCGCCGTTAATAAGCCGTTTAAACGAATCGTGCGTGGTGGTGTGGGAAACCATCTCCTTCGCCTGCCCGTAGGGGATACCAAGAAAACCGCTTTTCAAGCCTATCTCCAGCGGTATCGCCGACGTTGAGCCGTCCATTCGCGGTAGCTCCGCAGCGTTTGCTTCCTCAACGGTTTCCATTACAATATCCGCCGTTTCCGCAGCGTCCTCTGCCGCAGACCCGCTATCGGACTCCGCGCTTTGCGTAACTGCCGTATCCGCAGCCTCCGACGTATTTGCGGCTTCAAATGTGACATTCGACGAATTCCCTGGAGTGCCGCAGGCGCATAAAAGAACCGATGCGCACAGCAGCACCGCGAGTTTTGAAAATTTTTTCCTTTGCATATTTTCACCTTCCCGTAAAATTATTATCGCGTTATAATGCGATTTTTACATTGAGCATTGTTGCAAAAAACAAGGTTTTTGACTTGGAATATACTTCAGTTACAAACACCATATAATTTAAACAATAGACCTCCTCGGAAACTTCCGAAGCACCGTCTGATTTACCCTTTTGCTGTCATTATTTGCCCGTTTTCCTTTAATTACATACAGTACCTGCGAAAAACGGACTTCGCCTGACAGCAAAATTGCTGCGTCGTACGGTACTTCTCCGGTTTCCGAAGAGGTCTGCTAAACAAGTCCCGCAAATACCGCCGCGCATATAACGAAAAAAACACCCGCGGGCAGGCTTACGGCAAGACCTACCATAATCGTCCACGCGGCGTTTTTATCAAACACCACGCCTGCCTTTTTCAGCAGCCTTACCTTAACCGGCTTGTCCTTACGGTAAAATTTATCGCGCATTACAAATTCTCCCGGGAACAGGTTGGGATATTCCCTGCCGTCGATAAGATAATACGCCGCGTCAAAGCGCCTGTTTTCTCCGCGAAGCTCGATGAAAACCGCGGTGACCCTCTCCGCGCCAAGCAGCGCGGCTGCGCACACAAGGAAAAATACCGCCAGCAAAACCACCGCCAGTCCGAAAAGCCCTATAATCACCATGGCGACCATGCCCCAATCCACGCCAAGGCAGAAAAGCAAAATTATGATAATGGCAGCCCCGACAAGAAACTCCATAAAATCACCTTTTAGAAGCAAGAATTTAAGAAATAAGAGACAAGATACGTGCCTGCTTCTTGCCTCTCATTTCTATTATAACATAGCTTGCCAGCACTGTCAAGTTTTACGCCCCGAAAAACGCGTACACGGTCACTCCGCATACTATCCATGCGGTTAAATCGGCGGTAAGCGCTGCGGGTACGGCGTAGCGCGTTTTACGCACCTTAACGGCGGAAAAATAAACGGCAATTGTATAAAAAGTAGTTTCCGATGAGCCAAGCATAACCGCGGCGACCCTCTCTGCGAAGCTGTCCACTCCATTTAACACCGCTACCTCGTTATAAACCGCCATAGCACCGCTTCCTGAAAACGGACGCAGTATCACCATTTGCATACATTCTGCGGGAAATCTGACAAAATCACAAAGCGGCTTTAAAAGACTTGTCAGCGCCTCTACCGCGCCGCTGCTTTCAAACATTCCTATACACACCATAAGCAGCACAAGTGCAGGAAGAATATCAACGCAGGTTTTCAAGCCTTGCTCCGCACCCTCGCAGAATACCGCAAAAACATCTACCCGCTTTATTGCGCCGTACAGCATTATCGCTACGGTTATCAGCGGCACTATAAAATCCGTTACCCTCATTTATCTCACGGCTCCTTTTTTATCTTAACGGCGCATACGTTATCCCGAGCCGCGCCGGCGCGAGATTCTCCCCATAATTTTAGCCGCTGTTACCGCTATTGCCGCCGCGTACACCGAAACTATCCATACACACGGCAAAATCTCCATGGGATTTTCCGCACCGTTTGCGGAACGCAGCGCGGCGGCTGTCGTGGGAATAATCTGAAGGCTTGCGGTATTTAAAACGGCAAACATTATCATATTGTCGTCTGCGATGCCGTCCGCCCCAGTTTCATCGGCTATCGCGTGCATAGCGTTTATACCGAGAGGAGTTGTGGCGTTTCCAAGTCCCAACATATTTGCAGCGAGATTCATTGCAATAAGCTGCGCCGCCTTTCCGCCCTTCTTCAATCCCCCGAACAGCAGAGATATCAGTGGTGAAAGCAGCCGTGCAGCCTTCTCCACAAGCCCCGCCGCCTCAGCCACCCTCATAAGCCCGCACCAGAAGCACATTATCCCGCAAAGAGAAATTGCCAGTGTTACAGCCTCCCCCGATCTGTCCAATATTGCAGAGGACATCTCACCCACATTTCCGTTAATTACCGCAAATATGAGCGATATCAGCGGTATAATTATTAAAATCGCTTTCAAAAACGCCCCTCCTTTAATATAACTCTCAAAAAATCAACCAGATACCTAAAAACGATTCCATAATGTCGAAAAAAGCTGTAAAAAGTATAATAAAGTTGAAAAAATATAACAAAATATGGTTTATTTTGTAATATTTGATTGACAAGATTATGAAAATATGTTATAATCTTAATAAGATGTAACGATATGTTGCATAAAGACAAATAATGGCAGTAAAGCGCGCATTACGTCAAATAGTGCTGCTCTGCCGAGGCCAAACAAATAAGGAGGACACAATCATGGTAAAATCAACAGGAATTGTAAGGAAAGTCGATGATTTGGGGAGAATCGTTATACCGATTGAACTCCGCAGAACATTGGGGATTGAAATAAAGGACAGTCTGGAAATTTATGTGGAGAACGACCAGATCATTCTGAAAAAATATCTCCCCGCCTGCACATTCTGCGCAAACGCCGGAAGCATAACGATATTCAAAGGCAAGAACGTATGCTCCGAATGTCTCGCTGACCTGCAAAAGCTCAATTAATACATAATCCTGACAAAAATATATGCCCCGCGGCAGCAAAAAATGCCGCAGGGCATTATTTTATTATGATTTGCAATAAAAGTAAAGAAAATGGTTTACAAAATGATTTTAAATAGAACAGAAGCCTTGACAAAGTATTAGGTGCAATTTTTTACAAAGATTTTTATGCCAAATTTAAAATTATATTTCCATTTTTGCGCAAAATAGCAAAACGCGGCATCAAAATCTGATGCCGCGAAATGTTATCGTAAAAAATCAGAAATTACTTTCTTTTCTTAGCGATTACCAGCGCACCGCCTGCAATTACAGCAATACCTGCAACAGCAGCAATACCCTCAACACCGGTGTCAGGAGAACCCTTAGAGTCAGAAGGTGTTGTAGGAGCGGGATTAGTGGTATCAACAGGTGCATTGTTATCTGCGGAAGCACTGCTGCCAACACCGCTGATTGTGAATGTTACAGAGATGGAATCGTCAAAGTTGATAGTGGTGGGATCAATGCAGGGAGCGTTCTTAGACTCGCCATACTCGTTGTAGATCTCAAGACGAATCTTGTTGTTGCCCTCAAGGTCGCCAAACAGTATATTGTTCTG
>CAJTMU010000035.1:0-15958 GCA_910577365.1 uncultured Oscillospiraceae bacterium
TGAAGCTTATAACCTTTTTCTCGCCATTCACCTCAACGCTGAACGAGTAATCCTTGCCTTCCTCAAGCCCAACAAGATTTGCCTTGTAATTGTTGGTATAGCCAATCTCGTTAGTAGCTTCCAGTTTGGAATATTTGCTGGGGTCAGCATTAGGATTATTCACCATGCAAACAGTGCCGTTCTTTGTGGTTATTACTCCTGTCTGATTATCTATTGAAAATTCAACATCTTCATACTTGAACGCCTCAACGATCTTTTCGTTGATATCGTTCATAAGGTCGGTTTTATCTGCCGAGGTGCCGCAGGTTACATACACTGTCTTTTTGATATTGTTTGCGTAAACATCCAAAGCATATCTTTTCTGTGGCTGAAGAGAATCTATGTCAATATCCACAAATCCCCTTTCCGCGCCGCAGCCCGCAACCTCTGCGCCATTAAAGGATATCTTAAGCACCGACTGAGGATCAACCTTCTGTGTTTCCTGATTGATAACCATTCCAAGCCCTATATCAATATAAACATCGTCAGAGCAGGGGAATTTCTTGGGATCAGTATAAGCATTTATAGGAACACCGTTATACGTAACAGTAACAGCGTTTCCGTCCTTGTCCTCAAGGATATCAAATGGCATCTGATCGTTATTGCTTCCGCCGTAAATTACGCGCCCCGCAGAGTCGGTGTTGAAAATTGATACAAGGGATTTTGCCTTTGTTTCAAGCTGCTGCGCGTAAATAGACAGGTCACCTCTGTCCTTATATGTGTTTACTGCCGCTATGATGGTCTCACGCACCAGCGCAAGATCATCCGATACCTGAAGCAGAGAGGTTTCTGCTTCGGTATAAAACTTATTTGCGGTTTTAAGATTTTCTTTATACTGCTCGGTATTGTAAAGCTGCCTTCTTACGTTCAGCGCCTTAGCAGCGGAAAGGGGAGCTTCACTGGCGCGGCTGAATTCTCGCCCCGACCATATCTTCTGCATACAGTTTGTTTTCTGTGCTGCTATGCGGTTGATATTGCGGTTATACCCTCTTAAAAGTGTCTGGTTTGTAATTCTCATTCTGCCTTAACCCCCTTACAGCCCGACTCTTCCGGTGCCGTTTATCAGCTTATCCAGCATATCATCTATTGTGGTTGTAAGTCTGGAGGACGCACTGAACCACTTCTGGTAATTCAGCATATTTATACCTTCCTCATCCAGAGTTACGCCCGAAACATCGTCCCTCGCGTCCAGCAGCGTATTTACAGTAACTACCGCGCTGTCGTAACGGCTCTTTTCATACGAGATAGTCTGACCCAAACGGTTGCTTACAAAAGCAATATACTCGTAAACAGAGCCTTTGAAGTCATTTGCGTTTCCGAAAGAAAGCTTGGTATTATCAAACTGGGACAGCAGATACAAAACATTTGTATTCTGCAAAGTAACATTGCCGTTTTCATCTGTTATTTCGCTGTATCCGTACTGATAATTCCCTGTGCCGTCCTCAAGCGTGCGGGTCTGACCTATCATTGTGGGATCAGCCATCCAAGCCTCAGAAACATGAATATTTCCGGCAGTGATAACCACGGAATCGTTTTCGATACCGTCCAGCTGAGCCATGAACATTGCCCTGTTCTCATAGCCAGGCTCTTCATAACCATTAGCCTTGTTAAACGTATCTGCAATAGTGCTTGCAAAAGCATTCAGCGCGCTCTTAAAATATGCGATGCCATAGAAGCCGTTCTGATTTCCCGTCGCGTAAACGCCGTTGCCGTTTATCATATTCTGATAGCCCTTGAGTATTCCGTTTGACAGAATAAGATCCTCGCCGCTGGAGAAATGCAGTATCGCCTCTCCGTAATCGTCATAATCTTTCATTATAATGCTGTTGGTTTTGAATTTCTCTCCGTCAAGGATTCTTACTCCCGCCATATCAACGCTGTATGTACCGTTTGAGTTCAGCTGGAAGCTTATATTGCCATAGGTGGCAAGTTCATCAATATACATATTCAGCTCGTCATACAGCTCGTTAGGACCGTAATCATTGGGGTAATGAAACTTCTCACGAGCTATTCTGTCGTTAAGATAATTCATCTGCTCAAGTATTCCGTTAACATATTGCACGGTGTCCTCAAGCTCCTGAACGTAGGTTTCCTCCACCTGCTTTATCTCATTGTAATAGTCGTTGAGCGCCCTGCACAGGTTTGTTGCGGCATTACGCGCAATCGTAGCGACCTCGCGGCTGTCGGGCTTCTCTTCGGAGTAGTCCTGAAGCGAATTAAAGAACTGCTGCGTGTGGTACTGCAAGCCGTCCGACTCAAAGTTGTCAAGGATATCTTCCAGTTCGGAAAGTATCTGACCTGTCTTTTCCGTTTCTGCTTCAACTGCCACGTTCTCGCGGTATCTCTTATCAATATACGGATCCCTCACCTGAGAAACACCATAGGCGTTTGAACCGTAGCCGTTAAGGGAAAGGCTGTTTGAGTAACTGCTCCAGCGCAGCTCTCTGTTTCCCGAAACGTACATTGCGTACAGATCCACACGCTGCCTTGTATACCCCGGGGTATTAATATTGGCAACGTTATTTCCAACAATATCCTGGCACTTGTTTGCCATCTGCAAGGTTCTCTTCTGAACCTCAAATCCCAACATCGTAGGTCGCATTTTCCGTCCTCCTAAATCTGCCTGATAACTTGTGCGGACGATACTCCGCCATAAACCTTGGACGCGCTTTTGTCATAGGTTTCCGGCTTTTCAAGTATACCCGCCTGCTTAACGAACTCCCGCTGATTATCCAGCTTTCTCTTTACGATATCGTTCGTTTCTACGTTGATCTCCTTGATATTCTCAAGCAGCTCCGTAAGTTGATTTATTAGCAAATTCATCTTTGCCTTATAACCCTCGGGTGCCTCTTCGGCAATCTCCGTGAGTTTTCTGCCCTGCAATCCAAGCCCCCTGAAAAGTTCCTCCCTCTTTTCCTCAAGAGATTTGCTTTTCATGAGAAAAGCCTGCTCCTTGTTAAGCGACTCAGTAAGCCACTCAAGATCGTCCGTCATAATTTTGGTACGCTTTTTCATCAGAAAAACCAGAAGTTCTCTGTAAAAATCCACATCTATTTCCAGACACCTTGTCACTGCATTGATTACTTTTTCATTCATCACATCACCCCATCAAGATATAGCCCGCAAGCTCTGCAGGGTCAACACCTTCCTCCGCGAAGCGCTGCGCATCGAGCAGCTCCTGCGGCGTGGCGTCCGCCTTTATATCCTGAGAGATTCCGCTTCTTGCCGCTGTAAGTGCGTCGGCAAAGCCGAATTCGATTCTGTCTGTTCTGTCTGTTTTTCTGGCGGAAGCAGAGGCATCAGTCTTTGTCGGAGCACTGACTTTCTGAGCGGTATATGATGTTATCGCCCCGTTGATTCTTTTGATCTCCATAATATTGCCTCCTTATTTACAATTTTTCCCGATATTCATTCGATAATAAACTCTATATATTATATCGTCAGACATATCAAAAACTTTAGCATTTTCGATGATTTTTTTATAATAACTTGAATTTGCGGCGATATAAAGCTATTTGACCGCCTTTGTTCAAAATCAAATTTGCAAAAAAAATGCGCTCCTCAAAGGAGCGCACTCAAAATATTAAACGCCAGCAGCAAGTCCCTTGTCGACTCCCATAAAGAAAGTTCCCTCATTTCCCAAAGGAGTTAAAATATCGTTGACGCTGTATTTCGCACTGGAGCATACACCGCATATACTTCCGTTAGACAGCCTGTTGATACTTTCAAATGTCAAGTTATTAACACGATATGCGGTCTTATCACCTGTAAGCTCAATAAAGGAATGCGGCGAATAGTATGCGGAATGCACTTTCACAGGAGCTGCCGAAGGTTTTGTCCCAGCACCCGAAAAAGTAACAAGCGCATAATAATATCCATCCACATTTGATGCCATCAGTGTATCAAAATCATTCATCAGCAGTTCATCAAATTTTGTTTTGCAGCTTGTGGAAGTATCCGCCAG
The DNA here is from genome assembly GCA_910577365.1 of uncultured Oscillospiraceae bacterium. Lineage (GTDB taxonomy): Bacteria > Bacillota > Clostridia > Oscillospirales > Ruminococcaceae > CAG-115. Next base: position 4,004 of record CAJTMU010000035.1, read on the forward strand.
CATACTCTCTACCGACTTGAAAGCCTGAACATATTGAATTTGATTTTTTTCAATAAACATTCGTATGACAGTCGCCTTATTTACGGGGTAGTTTCCGTTCAGTTCCCGTACATACTTGATAATCAAATCTTCGGGCCAGATGGTTTCATTCTCTTTAGCGATTTCCAGCGACAAATCCGCCTCATATTTCATATATTTTGTAAAGGAATATTGAACTGTTGAATAGAAATCTCGCGCGGCAATATTAGCTGATTGCTTCTTTTCCCTTTCAGTGCCCGCATTGGAAACTATCACAGCGGTAAGCACCCCAATTATGGCTATCACCACAACAAGCTCTATCATAGTAAAGCCCTTTTTTGTTTTAAGCCGCTGTAAATAACATATCATAAAAACCTCCGTTTATATAGAATGAACAGCGGAGGGTAAGCACCATCTATCGCCCCATCCGCACTGATTCCATTTTTTACACCGTTCCAAACATATTCTCTCACTTCAACTTTATCCTTTGCCCATCATCAATTAGCGTAATAGGCTTTAAAATTATTGAGATGACCATAATCAGCTCCACAAGGGTAAAACCCCTTTATTTACAAGACGCATAGCTTCTTTACCGTCAAAGAAACAACTCAAAAAATTGTTGGGATTCACCATTCTAAAGCCGAAAACACCTATTTCCTCGGCGGAGATCACCCTCAGCCGAGGAAAAGATGTGTGCTAATTTAACTCAACAATATGTTCAAAGGTTTAGCTAAGTGCTGTTGTGAGCTGAGGAGATGTTCCTACTATTTCACCGGTAGTGAGGATACCGTCCTGAGAACCCCAAGTAAAGGTACCACTAGTAAAAGCATCATAATCTGGAATTCCAGTGGGCATTGTATCACTTGCGCTGTAAACAACGCTATGAACCTTGCCCTCATTGAAATAAGCAGTGAAAGAAGCATTTGTAAAGGAATAATCATTCTGCATCTGCTCTTCAAGATAACCCCAAACATTAGAATTTGTTGCGCTTGTGGGACCAGTTAAGCTAGCTGCAGAGCCTGTTCCCCAAACAGCAGCAGTGGGCGGAGTTGTAATAGTCCATGTGCCGCTTGAAATTTTCACATCCAGCTGTGCCTGAGCTGCGCCAGACGCACCCGCTGTCTTTAAAGTTGAATACCCCTTTGTATCCATGTCAGTGATCCAATTGTTAATGGAATCCTTGATCTGGGAAGCAGTGGAGTTAGCGGATGTTACTCTGGAAGAGGTAACATAACCCAGCATTGTAGGAACAAGAATTGCCGCCAGAACCGCGATAATAGCGATAACAACGATCAACTCCACGAGCGTAAAGCCCTTTTTGGCTTTTAAAGCCTGCAGTTTCTTTACCATTGTAAAGACCTCCTAAGAAAAAAATTTATTATGTATAACCCCGGCGGGGTTATATCCTTGTTAAGACGGCTTGCGCCGTAAGCGGAAAATGTTCCGTATACCGAAGGTCATGTATCGGAACCCGTTTTCCTGCTGTGATTATACTATACCACAAGGAGATTTTTTTTACAAGTGGTTTTTCAAAAAAAACGCCCTTTGCAGACATTTTCGTGATAAATTTTAGTTATTGTTAATACTTTTTGTTTATTTCTTACAATAACTTGACATCTAATGGGTGTGTAAACGTTTTAATTTGCATAATTATGCCAATGTCAAATCATTTCCCAAAAATCCGACTGCGGATTGGAGTTGTCCGCATCTATAATTACATTTACGCCAATAACGATACTGCTCCGGATTCCGCATAAACTCACCTGCTACGTTATTTCAAACAGCGCCGCAGTATCCGCATCGCGGGCACTGCGGCGCTATAAGTATTAAATACACGTTTTATTTCTCAGATTTATACTCCGCCCATTTCGAGATATCTCTTATACTCATTGGGATCCTGACATCTCGTTCTTGCCACCTCATCGGTGATTTTACCCATACGCACAAGCCGCGCGAGGTCTTGGTCGAGGGTGAACATTCCGTTTTTCTTTCCGGTCGCGATAGCGGTAGGCACCTGAAAAATCTTTCCTTCGCGTATCATGGAGCGGATAGCGTCCGTTGCCGCGAGAATCTCAAGCGCCGCACAGCGCCCTTTTCCGTCCGAGGTGGGAACAAGGGTCTGTGATATAATGCCAACAATGGAGTTGGCGAGCTGTGAGCGTATCTGCCCCTGAGAATGAGGGGGATATACGTCTATGATACGGTCGATTGTTTCCGCTGCGCCCGTAGTGTGCAGTGTGGAGAATACAAGGTGTCCCGTTTCCGCCGCCGTAACCGCCGCGTTTATTGTCTCAAAGTCGCGCATCTCTCCTACGAGTATAACGTCGGGGTCTTCACGGAGAGCCGCGCGCAGCGAGCCCGCGAAAGTGTCGACGTCCTGCCCGATTTCACGCTGATTTACCATTGACTGCTTATGGGTGTGAAGATACTCGATAGGGTCTTCGACCGTGATTATATGGCAGTTCTTTTGACGGTTTATATGGTCTATCATAGCCGCAAGAGTGGTCGATTTACCCGAACCGGTAGGTCCAGTTACCAGAACCAGTCCGCGCGGAGCAAGCGAAAACTCACCCAGCGTAGCGGGCAGACCGAGGTCTGTCAGCGTGGGTATATCGTTTCTCAGCAAACGCAGCGCTACCGCGTGATATCCGCGCTGACGGTATACGTTGACTCTATGGCGGTATCCTGAGGTGGATACATACGAAAAGTCGGTGTCCATTCCCTTTGATATCTGCGACTTATGCTTTATGGAGGTAATCTGATTGATGATGTTTACAATGATTGGCTCGGTGCAGTCGGGGTATCCGGGAAGCTTTTTTATCGAGCCGTGCAGACGGACGATAGGCGGCAGACCCGCCGTAAAATGGAGGTCCGAGCAGCCCAGCTGCCTTGCCTCGTCCAGTATGCGGTTGATGTCCATAATGTTATTGTTCGGTTCCACTTGTAATTCTCCTTTTTTGGGTTAAACGGTATAAGTTGCCTTAACCAGTTCGTCCATTGTTGTCCTCCCTGCCAGTACCATCTGCGTTACGTTGTCACGAAGAAGCAGCGTGCCGTTATGGGTAGCCTGAGCGCCAATCTCCTCCGCTGTCGCGCCCTTTGAAATAAGCTCTTTGATATCATTTGTAACAACGATTATCTCATGGATAGCGGTACGTCCCGCGTAGCCCGTGCCGCGGCATTTTTTGCAGCCTCCCCTGTGAGCCGCACAAATCTTCACAGGTTCTTTTTTGCTGACAAGTCTTAAATCCGCAGGGTCGCTGAGAACCACCGTTTCCTTACATTCGTTGCACAGCAGCTTTACAAGGCGCTGAGCGATAATGCCTACCAGTGAGGAAGCGACCATATAAGGCTCAACGCCCATATCTACTAGACGGATAATGGTTGATGCCGCGTCGTTGGTATGCAGGGTAGACAGAACAAAGTGTCCCGTGATAGCCGCGCGGATAGCAATATCCGCCGTTTCGCCGTCACGTATCTCTCCGACCATTATTATGTCGGGATCCTGACGCAGGATAGAGCGCAGCGCCGCCGCAAAGGTCATGCCCGCCTTGTCGTTTATCTGACACTGGTTTACGCCGTCAATTTTCTTCTCGACAGGGTCCTCAACCGTAACGATATTTACATTGGGCTGTGACAGCTCGCCGAGAGTAGCGTAAAGCGTGGTGGATTTACCCGAACCGGTAGGTCCTGTAACCAGCATAACGCCGTTGGGACAGCGGATTATCTGCTTGAACATCTCATAGTTATAATCCGTCATACCGAGGTCGGTGATTTTGCGCGTTTTGTCGTCCGCGGTGGAAAGCAAACGTATAACGCATTTCTCTCCGTACACACATGGTATCGTCGAAACACGCATATCCAGGTTTACGCGGTCTATGACCGTTCCAAAGCGCCCGTCAAGCGGTATTCTTTTCTCCGCGATATTCATTCCGCCAAGAATCTTGATACGGGTAATTATTGAGTTATGGAAGGAGATGGGTACCTTCATGTCCTGTTCCACCAGTTCGCCGTCCATTCTGAAACGAATCCTTGTCCTTGTCTTGAACGGCTCTATGTGAATATCCGTTACCTGCATTCTGAACGCAGTTTCTATCATCATATTTACAAGCTTAACGATAGGCGCATTGTCGATACGCTCAGAAGACTCCGACTCCGCGGCGTTCGCCTCAGCCATGCGCTCATTGGCAAGCTCGTCAACAGCATTGTCTACCGCCTGCGAAGCGTAGAATTTGCCGATAGCCTCCTCAATAGCAGTTTTTGTGGATATCTGAGGAATAATATCCATTCCCGTGCGAACCTTAAGATCCTCAAATATATAAAAGTTTATCGGGTCATTTGTCGCCACAAGCAGACGGTTATTGTTAATATCAAAAGCGAGAACGGTTTTCTCCCTGGCTATTTCCTCCGGTATCTTCATTACCGCCTCGGTATTGATCTTGACCGCTGCCAAGTCGACAAAAGGAACTTTCAGACGTATGGAAAGTGCCTGAGCAAGCTGAGTCTCCGAAACAAATCCCATTTCAAGAATGATTTCACCAATCATCTTGCCGTTGCTTTCCTTCTGCTTATCCAGTGCTTCCTGAAGCTGTTTCTCATTTATAAAACCGTGCTCAACGAGAAGGTCACCGATTCGCACATTTCTTGCAGGCATTTGCATTTACAGATTCTTCCTTTCGGGTTACTATTTCCGAGAATTAGCCCCGGATAACAGTTATTGCGGTAATACCGCATATAAAAGCGCGCAAGCGCTTTACATTCCAAGTTAATGCTTACCGACAGCCGCCCAACGCATATAAACAGCGCGAAACGTCTTGCAATATCGGTAAAAATATGGTACAATATAAATACAAAATTTGAAAGGAGTCCTTTTATGGAAATCCCAATTTATATTGTTTGCTGTGTTTTGGTGTTCATCTTCGGCTCCGTTATCGGGAGCTTTCTGAACGTTGTTATACTGCGCACGCCGCTTAAACAATCAATAATCACCAAGCCGTCACACTGCTTTTCATGTGGAAAAAGGCTTAAATGGTATGATATGTTTCCCATTTTCAGCTGGATATTACTTCGCGGTCAATGCCGATTTTGTAAATCTAAAATTTCCCCGCGATACATGATAATTGAAGCTGTCTGCGCAGTGAGCTATCTGCTGGCGTTCATGAGGTATGGATTTTCTCTCCAATTCGCCGCTGCGGTGGTCCTTTTTGCAGTTCTTATCGTGCTGAGCGGAATTGATATTGACCACTACGAGATTCCCTACTGGTGCAGCATTTCTGTTGCGGTGATGGGCATAGCAGCCTTTTTCCTTTTTAAGGAGATAGTCTGGTGGGAGCGCCTAGTGGCAATGGGAGTTGTCGGTGTACTGTTTGTTATTCTTGTACTTATTGGAGGAATGGGCGGCGGCGATTTGCAGCTTATGCTCGGCGCGTCGCTTCTTCTTGGGTTTGACGTTTTTCCCGCGTTGTTTATCGGTATCGTTCTGGGAGCCGTCTACGGCTCTGTAAAGAAGATGCGCGACAGACAATCAGAAAGGCGCATAGCGGAAAAAATCAAAGTGCTTGTTACCGATTGGTATCAGGAGCAGCTCGACAAAGACGTAGGCTATGTCCGCGAAGGTAACGAGGACATTGTAGTCGGCAGTATCAGCGACGGCGAGCCGGATATCGAGTGGGAATTCCTTGACGAGAATGTCTGGAAAGGTTTGCCCGATAAGGCTGCTTTAAGCAAAGCGCTCCGTGAAAGCATTACCGATGAGCGTGAGGGCGGATTCAAAATTTTCATTAAAGAAGATGTCATCACAAAGGTCAAGTATTCGCGAAGAATGGTATTCGGTCCCTTCCTCGCTGTAGGCATCTCCGCGGCATGGCTGTACGGCTCAATCATAACCGAATGGTATGTTTCACTTTTCGCCGCGGTCTGAATCTTAATTTGATAGAAAATATCGGGGCGGCTCTCGCCCCGAACTTTCTTTGGCGTCAAGTAGTGGTACTGGCTGCCAGCGTTCTCTCCACATAGAAGATATAGGTTTCTTTCATGCTGTTGTCACCCGGATTAAGTGGATTAGGAAGCGGTTCAATGACCTTGAAAGGCTGTTTTAAGCTTTTGTCCTGCTGAGAAATTTCAATATTTCTCAGAATAGTATAACCTTCTCCCAAAAAAACAAGATCCGCGTTGTCCATCTTTGAATCACTGTAGACTTTAACATTAATTTTTACTGCCGGCATATCCTTCAGAGAACCGTCAGGCTGCTCCTGCTTAACACGCGACAAAGTCACATTAGGGTATATTCCGTCAAAATAACAGGGGTCAAAAACCATTGAATCAGAAGACGGGTTTGCGTTACTTTTCAGCGCACCGGAATTTTCAACCGTCTCACTGCAAATAAAATACTTATAGTTCTGCGATTTCTCGTCCATTGCGTACCTTATGCTGATACATTTCAGGTTGTAATTGCTATCGGTTTTTGCCTTTAAATCTGTAATAACAGCGGAAGCCTTACTCTGTACATCTGTAAAATTGGTTTCGGTAAATACCGCAATATAAGCGGCGTTCCGTATGCTTCTTGAAATATAGTACTCAATGGATTCTGCGGCGTTGGACGCCCGCGTACTTGAATTTGTTGTTTTTACAGTTTCAAGGATAGGAGAAATAAACATAACTATCCCCAGCATTAAAATACCCAGCAGCGCGCAGGAAATTATAACCTCTGATAGAGTAAATCCGCCCTTGTTGCGGCATGCAAGGAAATGCGTGATTCGTTTAAGACGCTTCATCACGGCACCTCCGGATTTAGAATTACCGTTCCAGCTTTTGCAAAAGCTCCGTAAACGTTGATAAAATTCACATCTTCAGTGTGATCATTGCCATCCTTGTCAGTAGTGGTTACCTTCGCCTTTACAGGATAATAAACGTGCTGACCAAACTCATTAAGCGTTACATTGCTGCCAAAACTGGATTCGGTTAAAGCAACATCGCCTTTAAGTACAACATAAAATTTTGATTCAACTCCGGGAAAGCAGTTAGAATCATTGATACTGCCGCTTTCAAAGTATTTGCTGATTATGCCGTGCGGTATACTTACTCTTACTGTGTCACCAGAACAGGGGAGAATCTCAAACTGATTGCTTCCACCTCCCGAAACCTTTCCGTCGCTGCCAAATGTTGCGTTCTGATACGAAATATAATTGGAACTGCTGCCAACATATCCGCAATCAAGAATATCGCTTTCAAAACGCATTTTATAATTGCGCGCCAAACGCGTGTCCTCTTTTCGTATCGCAGCATCATTATCCACCGCATATACGTCAAGCGTATACATTGATGAATCCGAGGGAACACCCAAATCGCTGAGAACTGACGGGTCTGTCACCTTATTGACGTTCTGAACCCTGATATATTCAAAGTTTGATGACCCATAAAGTCTTGAATCCACCTTCTCTGCAAGAACAAGTGAACGACCGTCACCGTCGCCGTCGTCACCGCCGGGGACAGGTTTATTATTTACATTGGCATCTGCCACAAAATATCTTATACCGCCCTCGCTTGTTGCGTCATCAGATGCACGGACAACACTGTAATTCAATGGTGGTGCATTAAGCCCGCCGCCAAAGTCAAACTCAAATGTGCCGCCGTAATCCGCCGCGTTATAGACGGTTTCTCTTTCATGCTCCGCAAGATACGCCTGCTGATTTGAAAGATCTCTGGAGAGGTTGTTGTTTGACTGCCGTTGCCTAACGGCAAGACCCGCCAAGGAGACAAGCATAGCCGCCATTATCGAAAACACGGCAAAAGCAACGACAATTTCAACTAATGTAAAACCGCTTCGCTTTGAAAAAAATTTACTCATAGCTTTTTCCTCCTTGAATTAGTAGCCATACTTTCGCCATGTGCGGTTGCCCTGCGGCGGAAGCGGAACAGCGTTATCTCCCAGAAGTTCAGCGTAGTTTCTATCCGGCGCGACATATACATACGCATATCTGTCATTTAAAATCAAATCAGAAACTATCAGACCGCCCACCATTCGCAGACCGTTTCCACTGCTCAAAGCCGCGGACGAATATGTCATATAGGGCGCATATACAAATCCGAATGTTGCGTTGCCTTGAATTCCCACATTCTGTATAGTTGTAGACATTCTGATTTCAGCATTTTCATCACATGACACAAACCATACGTTCGTATTCGGATATACAAAGTTGCCGCTTGAATCGCGATCTACATAGTCACCAGTCAGCGCAGGAAGATTGAAATTCTTGTCAATCTCCTTTCTTCCAACTCTGTTATAGCACGGGCAGACACCGTCTACAAAAGAGCTTACCAGTTCACTGACATCGTTTGCATCGCTTTCTATTTTACACTCATGGGTCTTACACCAGAATCCGCCATCTATCTTTTTATCATCTGAACCGCTTGCGGAATATTCACAGGCAGTACCTCCGGCACAGTTTTTATGAATGCATTTGCTGATCCCATCCACCATACTTGGATTCATGCCCAAAAGCGCCTGCCAGTTCATATGCCCCACATAATCCCATGAACTTGCCTGATATGTTACTCCCTGAGGAATATCAAAGATGACCGTACCGCGTCCCTTTATCAGGACATGCATTCGTGTGGATTCATCATCAACTTCGTAGGGATAGGGTCTGAACATAAACGTCTCGTTCTCGCCGAGGTCGGAATCATATGAATCGGTTCTGTTGCTTATTGGCGCAGCAATGTCAGGATTTGCATGATCGGACATTATCAGATTACGATTGGCAAGCAAGCGGACAGTAAATACATTCTGAGGATCGTCGCCCGAATCAATAATGATATAATAATCATTTGCTCCGCTGGCATAGCTATTCATAGGTGCAACATCATATATATTGCCAATGATGCAACTCTTGTTTGTCGCAGAATACTTAAGTGCGTTATCCTCAAAAACATTTGTATTATTGGGAACTATTCCACCGTTAATCGGATCTACAAGACCTGATACATCACCACCGCCATATGTGTTAAAGGCAATATCAATCGGGGTGGCGATGTCCACCTCAGGCTCCCATTTAGGGTAACTGTTGCTGCCGACAGCAATATTCAGCTTTTCAATAATATCGTCTTTCGAGAATATGGCTTTGGTTTCATCAGTTTCGCCCCACATCTCAACACGATCATTGGTATTACCGTATGGACCCTTGCTGTATTCATCTACATCATCTGTGCTTGAAAGATAAACATATCCGTTTCCGTTTGATGAATATGCCCATATCGGCACCCCACCGCCGTACAGATTGCCCTGCGCGTACAGTCTTCCTCCGACAAATAGATTGCCTTTAGAGTTACTTGTGCCCATATAGCAGTCGCCAAGAACATATATGTCAACATTTGGAGGAATATAAAGAGCCTCATTATCCTCAATATACAGATTACCGCCTATAATCAACTTTGTATGTTCGTTGTCCGTTCCGTGATTTAACCAGTTGGATGCATTTGTGCTTGCCAATGTCTTATTCAGCTTAAGATTTCCACCTATTGCCCATTGCCTCGGTTTTCCCGAAGCCTTTGGGTCATAACTGTCGTTTTGATTAAGGCTGTTTATCTCAACAGAACCCGCAGCGGTAAAATCACCAAATATCTGCGGTGATACAGACTCATTCACCCCATACCCCATACCTAATATGCAGTACTCCGAATCAATGTGAACCTCATCATAATAATAGCCTCTGCCAAGCCAGTTTTCATTTGGCAAATATCCTGTAGCGGTAAAGGTTTTTCCGGCGGGCGGAGGTACTGGAGTGCCTGCAGGAAGTCTTACAAGAGTATGAGTGGTTTCCGTTACTCCGTTTACCATAGCTGTAACGGTAAAGTCATACTCAAAAAACTCTCCTTTGCCATCATCGATTCTGGTTACCGTAACATCGTAAGCGCCGACATTGGAATCGTCCTCTTTTCCTGTTTCTACACCCAAAAGGCTGGCGAAGCCGTTTCCAGCAGTGGACATTTTATTATTTGGGGGATCAGGTGTCAATTTTAAAAACGCGCTCGACAGCTTATCGAGCTTGCCGTCGTTAAGTCCCGCAATAACCGCGTCAGCAACAGATATCGAAGATTGATACGACTGCTCCTGATTAAAAACCGCATACTGCACAGAACGCGATGAAACTACGGAGAAGTACATCGCCATAACAACAATCAAAAGCGCGGTCATTGTACTGAGTACCATAAACAGCGCGCTTCCGCGGCTGCTGAGATACTTCCTCAATGTGTGTTTCATATTTGCCTCCTGTTAATATATCGATCCGCGTAATGCAAACCGTTGAGATGAGGCGGTACTTGCCTGTGCTTTCCCGCCTCCGCTAACTGCTAAAAAATTACCGTATTATCCTGCAGGTCAAGCTGTTCCGTGGGATCCTGCATATGCTCAACACTGTAAAAAGTTATAGATGTTGAAACGCTGTATATATAATCGGAAACAACCAGCGTATCCTGCTCCTCTCCATTCACACCTTCATTCGGCGTAACTGGACTCTCGTTCGGATCGGGTGGGGGCTGCGGAAGCCCAGCTGCCTTATAAACCGCTGCTGTGGCATCTTTATTAGCCTTTTGCTGAATTTCTTCAACCAACTTGTCATACTCTTCCTGTATCATCTTATAATCAATGGATATGCCCTCGATCATCATGGCCTTTCTTGTGGAGATTCCGTGCTCATCCTTAAAATAGGAATTAACCTCATCGCAGAACTTCATTAGTTCCTCTTGATCAATTGCGCTTACAGTGAAGCTTATGGTGGTTGACCCTACTGTCTGACCCTCGCCCAGCGCTTCACTTAAAATAAGCTGACGGTTTGCTGCGGCAAGCTCCTCCTCCGAAGGCTCAAGCCCCTGCGTTACATAGGATTTAAGCGCGTAGGTCACTTCGGGTGCTTCATAATATGACGGACTCAGAGTGGAAGTTCCGGGATCACTCACAGTAAGAGATTCTACAAGAATTTTCGACTCGCACTGTTCCAAGAACGCTCTGAACTCCGCTTCCGCGTCATAGCTGCGAAGCTCGGGGAAGAACATATCAGCCAACGTTTCGCCCTGCTTGTATGCTTCAAGAACCTGCTCTCTCAGCGGACCTTTTGTGTTTTGTTTCTCAACCGCCGCAACATATTCCTTCTGCTTTGCCTCAAGAGTCGCGGTTGTGCTTTGAATAGCTTCAAATCTGGGCTTTATGAAAAGGAAAACACCCAGTGCCAGTATAACGATTATTGCTATTACAAATGCGCCGATTCGTTCCTGTTTACTCAGCTTCATTTAATTCTGCCCCCTCTTCCTGCTCATCATCCGGATTAAGATTGATTGTTGCATTATTCTCATCACTGCCCATATTCAGATTCATTGAAACATTGAAAGAGAATACCGTATCAATATCCGTTTCTCCGTTTTTGCTTAAAATTGCGTAGATTACCTCATCGCTTGAATTATCTTTTGTAAAACCGGAATAGGAGATATTAGCAAAATATGGGTCGCCGTATTTATTGGTTACTTTCTCGGTAAGATACTCAACATAAGCCGAAGGTATCGCAGAAGGGTCACCGAGGCATACTCCCCTGAAATTAACTTCAACGCTGGAGCCGTTAATAGAATAACTCACAACATCAAGCCGCTGACTGCTGCTTATTATCTTATCGTCATTATCAATAGGCTCTCTGAATTTCTTTACAACATAGCTTTGAACCTTGGGCTGATAATTAAAAAGAAGAGACGTCTGCTCCATGCTGGCATTATAGCTTTCAAAGCCCTGCAGCATTGTAGTTCGTAGATCCACTATCTTATTGTCGTTTACCAGTACAGGATCCTCTATCTGAGCCTGAACCCTGTCGATGTCATCCTTAAGTCCGTTATTAATGACCTCCAGACCTATGCATATACCCGCCACAACAAGCACTGAGCCGAGAACTCCTCCGC
>CAJTMU010000035.1:15968-21663 GCA_910577365.1 uncultured Oscillospiraceae bacterium
TCATAAGGAAACCGTTTATTCCCTTAGACTCCTTTGCGGAAGAAGCCTCGAGCAGGTTTATATGCTCCAGTTCCTTATTGCGCTTGTATATAGCGCCGATAGCATTCGCATACTTTGTAAAATCGATCTCAGCCATGGATATGACCGAGGTGGGATTTGACAAAACATTTGTCGGAATATTGTAGGAAGAAATCGCATTGGAAAGCTCGATAAAATTCTCAATCTCGCCGTAGAACATTATTTCCTTAAGCGGCTTTGCGCCCTTGCGGCTCTTGATAAACTGAATCATTCTGAACAGGTTATCCGAAACCGCGCGCGTAACATAATCTGGAGCGTTATCGTAATCGCCCGGGTCAATGTTGAAATAACGGGAGAACACTATCTGGTTATCCTCATACAAATTCATATTGAGGAAGTTCTTGTCTATCTGCATAAGCAGAAGCGGCATTCTGTCCGCCATCTTGGGAGTATTAACAATAAGGCGGGTGACCGAGTTGTTAGAGATATTTACGGATCTAAGAGAAAGACCGATATGTGAAAAGAGTCTCACATAGCCGTCAACCAGCCTTTGAGGGCATGCGGTCGCAATGACCTTAAGCATTTTGTTTTTTTCTTCGTCCTCAGTTTCGCCCGTGATTGTAAAGGAGATGTTGTACTCACGCGAAACGTTCATGTTAGCCTGAATCATCGCCTCAATAATAGCAGGATTCTTCATGCTCTTTGGCTTGGCGAGCAGCATTTCCTTATAAACTATGGAGCTTGAGGTTATGGACACGATAGCGTCCTTCTCCTTAATGTCCTTTGTCTTGATTATATCATTTATCTCCGCAGCAACCATGGGAACATCGGTTATATAACCGTTGGACACCATACCAAGACTCAATTCGCGCAAATCCGCGTCCTGAACTCTGATTTTGTTGCCGCTGTGAACGCCTCTGACAAGCTTTATTTGCCTGTCGGTAATATCGATTGAAAGCATATCTTCACCTCATAAATATTTTCTGGTATTTCCGAAAAAAGACTTTTACTTAAACAAGATCTTTACGAATTACCCATTTGTTTTCGGTGAGCACTGCGAAAAATCTTTTAAGAAATATTCGTCATGCTGCCGTAGAGCATCGGGAACATGCCCGCAAGGAACAGACCGATAGCGATACCCATGATAATTATCATCAGAGGCTCCATCAGCCCGACCAGCTTGGAAATAGCGCTGTCCGCTTCATCGTCATAGTAATCCGCAGCCTTTGACAGAATAGTATCCAGCGTACCGGATTCCTCACCGACATATATGATTGAGGTAAACATACCCTCAAAAATTCCGGTTTTTTCAATAGATTTAGACATACTCTCGCCGAGCTTTATGTCGTCAACAACTTCCTTAAAGCATTTCTTTATGTAGGAATTCCCTATAACAGCCACAGACTTTTCAATACAGTCAACCATCTGCAAGCCCGCTCCATAAAGGTTCGCCATATTTCTCGCAAAGCTGCCTGTGTAAATCGTGGCAACCAGCTTTCCTACCTTTGGCATTTTTAAAGTCATTTCGTCAAATTTTAATCTTGTGGAGGGAGTTCTTAAGATGAAGAAAAATAAAACAACTACACCAACAATAACTATAATGTAAACGTACCATTGATTTATCAGCGAATCTGAGAATGCCATCAGCGCTTTCGAAAGACCGCTCATATCCTCCTCAGGCATCATGTTTGCGAACTGCGGAAGCACCTTCGTAAACAGAAGAATGATAACACCAACCATTAAAACAAGCAAAACGATAGGGTATACCATTGCTCCCTTAGCTTTGTTGGCGGTTTTGTTAGCATTTGCGTAGTGGTCGGATACACGCGCGAGCATGGCGTCCAGCGTACCCGAAGCCTCACCCGCCGCAACCATGCTGACAAACAAATCGGGAAAAACGCCGGGCTTCATCATTAGAACATCGGAAAATGCCTTACCCTTCTGAACCTCTTCATAGATATCAAGAAGCACCGCCTTCGCCTTTTTGTTCTCCTGCTGCTCCTGCAATATATTCAGCGCTCTTACCAGGGACAGACCCGCCGAAGTCATAGACGCAAGCTGCCTGCTTATAAAAGAAACCTCTTTTGTCTTAAACTTGTACTTTACGTCCGCTCCATCCTTCGACCCCATATCGCGATAACTTGTGCAATATAGGTTGCGTTCCCTCAGCCTTTGCTGAAGTTCCAAATAATCCTCTGCCATTTCCTGACCTTTAACGGATTTGCCGCTTAAATCAGTGGCTACATATGAGAATTTTTTCACCGGAAAACCTCCATTCCCTCCGCAAAATAATGCGAAAAATAGGACACGCCGAACAAACCGTCCTCATCGGAACGCATATCAAAACCGAAAAGCGCACTGTATAACCCCGCATCGGCGTTTCCGCGGACAACATACTAAAAGGGCATAGTAATCCTCATGCCGTCCGGTTATTTAAATTATAACATAATTTTCACGTTATTTCAAGCACCGAGCGGCAAAAATAAACGATTACATCAATTTTCGGGGATTTTTTTATGTAGAATTTCCATACGCCCTTATGTGCAATTTAAACAATACAATTAAAAATCATGCTTGATTTTATTGCATCTTATAAACACATAGCAAATGCCAAAAGATTAAAAGCAAATATTTTATTGTAATTATGCCAAAACAAAAACATTCCCTGATATTTGGCAGGGAATGTTTTTCTCTTTTCATATGAACTATCTGTTCTTCCTACAAATATTCAGAAGATGGGTATAGCTTCACAACAACTCTCAATCAAAAACGATTTTCTTAAAAAGGAGATTTTTATTATCAGATTATTGCGTAGTTGCTCTTTCCACTCTTCTTAACGGAATACATCGCGTCATCAGCCTTACCGATAAGATACTCAACACGAGTGTTGTAATCATCCTTAATCAGTGATATACCGATGGAAACGCTTACCGTCAGCCTTTCGCCGATATCCGCGTCAAAACCCTCATCAAGCCGCGCTATTATCTGCTGCGCCACACTTGTGGGTGTGTTTATCTCTGCGTTGCGTATGCAGGCGATAAACTCGTCACCGCCGTATCTTCCAGCAAATCCAAATTCCTCAACAACGCCCTTTATCGTCTTAGCGACAAACTTGAGCACCTGATCACCGGTAGCGTGGCTGTAATTGTCGTTGTAGTGCTTGAAATCGTCCACGTCTATAAACAGCACCGCCATCTCCGACTTTCTCGCCGCGGAGAGCGCTATCTCGTTGTCTATCTGACTTTCAATAGTCTCTCTGTTATACAGCTCCGTAAGCGCGTCGTAGCTTGCACGTTCAGTAAGCTGCTGCTCCGACTTCTTTGCACGGTCAATATCCACCATAACGCCTACTACCTTAAGCGGCTTGCCGTCCTTATCATGAAGCGTTGCCGTTCTCATAAGCACCCAGATAAAGTCACCATAGATATTCTTCATGCGGTATTCGTTGCGCTCAAAGTTCTTTCCCTTTTCAAGCTTATCAAGGTCGCTTCTGTACCTGTCTGCGTCTTCGGGGTGCAGTTTAGCTTTTAGCAAAAAGCTGTCACCGAAATGGTCGGAGGGAGCGCGATAGCTGAACTTCTGATTAAAGTTATTGGAAAAGAAAACCTCATTTGTTTTGAAGTTCCACTCAAATATGATATTATCCGACATCTCAATTATAGTACGGTATCTGTCCTCACTTACAACTATCTCGTCAAACAGATTATTGAATGCGCGGGATATCTGACCATATTCATTGTTGCTGACAGTGGAAATACGCGCCTCGTGATCACCGCGTCGAATCTTTACAAGAGTCTCTTCAATGACCTTAAGCGGTCTTGTTATAATTATCGGAATAACGATCGCCGCCGCTATGCATATAACTGCAAGCAGCACTGCTGTTCCCACTATCGGAGAAGTCGCCGTGCCGACCCAGAAATCTGCATTTTGGCTGACGGGGCAGCTTGCCAGCGCAATAATACCGTTTTGACCGCCCACCCTTACCATAGCCGCCACACTGTTGTCGTTAGTTTTAGCGTCGGTATAAGAAATAATTTCTGTGGGGGTGTTATCCTCAAGCGAAGCTAACCTGTCGACAATAGCGGATGTGTAACGAGAAAGCCCGGTATTGTTGTAGTTTCCGCTTCCTGTGGTCCAGTTCTGCTTGGGGTCTATAAGTACTAAAACTCCGTTTTTGTAAAAAGAGGAGTTAAGCGCCAGATTTGACAGGAACAGCTCATTTGCAATATTGTAATCGATAATCAGCGTGCAGCCGCCTATCTCTCTTTTTACAAACATTGTCGCAGAAGCCTGCTGCTCTATATCATTAAAATAAAGCACGTCGTCCTCATATCCCGCGAAACGGGAGAAATCACTGACATCGGAACCTGCGTTTGTTCCCGCAATAATTCTGCCGTCGGCATTCACCAACCGAGCCGACTGGATAGTCCTGTTTTCCGCTGCGACTCTTGACAGAAAATCGTTCGCGTTTGCGTCCGGCTGTCCATTCTGTGCCGCCGATCTTACCAATTCTATGTCGGAAAGTGTTGCAATTTCACTATGTACGGAATTCAGATAAACCTCAAGCGCAAAGGATTCGTTTGATATAACGTCCTCAAGCTGCGCATGGAACTCCTCCTCCGCATTTTTTTTGACATATATATTTGCAAAGATACCGTAGACAATCATCGGAATTATCGAGAAGCATATCATCGCGATCATTATCATCGTTTTAACTTTCATTTACTGTTTCCCCATTTCTGCTCCCCGAACGGGAACGATATATAAAGCATAAAATTACACCTGAGCGTAACGCAGACTACTACAATCACTATTATATCACAAAAAAGCAATTCTGTAAACACATCTTACATATTCTTTTCTGACCAAATCACAATTTTATGAATTTTTCACAAAATCCTAAAAAAATATTTGTCGGGTTTATCAATTGATTTTAAAAAAAGTCAAATCAAATAAAGTTTTCTATTGATAAAAAAATCAAATTATGGTACAATTGATATACAAAGAGTACACGCAGTGAGTCCTGCGCACGGTCCCTTACTTTCGCATGGGCTTTGCCTGCAAATATACAGCAATTGGAGGAACGAAAATGGGAGCTATATTAAAATCACATCGTTACAGACTGGTGGATAATAACGATTTTGATCTGCCGCTGCCACTGAAATTTCAGGTATACAAAAAGGACTGCCCCATCGCGGAGTATGAGATTTCCGAAACAGAAGAGCTTACCTGCCGCATACTTACAAAATACAAGGAGGATATGCTTACAACGGTTTATCGTCCCATAAAGCTCTCTGACATTTATTATCTGCTGTCCTGCCGCGTATTTCAGAACAATACCCCTTTTACTGCGATTGAGCTTTCTCTTTTAGGTCTGGATAAGTACAACGTTTATGAAATTTTAAAGATAACCCATGGAATAACCCCTTTTGACGATTACTGGATAAGGTTTGATGGCGACGAGTGCGATTATGACAAAGCACTTGATGACTTTAACTCCGTGACTGCTCCCAAGGAAGTGACTTCTTCCGATTCGGATGACATCACTGATGCAAAGGAGAGTTTGGGACAGCACAATCCGAACAAAACTAAAATTGATGCGGACGAAGGAACGACTGCAAAAGCCGATTCGGAAAATATTACTGACGTGGACATAGACCGCATTTTACATAATGAA
>CAJTMU010000036.1:0-12230 GCA_910577365.1 uncultured Oscillospiraceae bacterium
TTCTTTTAAAATAAGGAGAACAGAATGAGCAATGTGACTTATGAGTATATTAGGAGGAACAAGGATATACAGACTTATATCAATTATGCCGACGCTGCGCTTAATACGATAGGATATACAGAGCATTCCAATGCCCATGTTGAAAGGGCGGCGGCGACGGCGTATATGATACTGGACACCTTGGGGTACGATGCGAGGACGTGTGAGTTGGCGCAGATAGCGGGATATATGCATGATATTGGGAACGTGGTGAACAGGATTGACCACGCGCAGAGCGGTGCGGTAATGGCGTTCAGGCTGCTTGACAGGCTGGGAATGCCCGCGGATGAGATAGCGCAGATTGTTTCGGCGATAGGCAACCATGACGAGGCGACCGCGGTTCCCGTAACTCCTATTGCCGCGGCGCTTATCATAGCGGATAAATCGGATGTTAGGCGCTCGCGCGTCCGCGGTCGTGACGGAGCGTTTATTCCCAGCACGGAAAACTTAGCGAGGGATATCCACGACAGAGTTAATTACGCCGCGGAGCGTTCGGAGCTTAAGTTTTCTGAGGATAAAAGCGAGCTTATACTGGATCTGACAATAGATCTGGATATCAGCCCCGTAATGGAATATTTTGAGATTTTTCTGTCAAGAATGGATTTGTGCAGGCGCGCGGCGGGATATCTCGGTGTAACTTTCGGGCTTATAATAAACAAAGCAAGGATTTTGTAGGCATATATCCGTCATTTTGTGTTTTTTTTAACAATAACGGCATATATTTTGTGTCGGGTTTGTCTTTTTTGCTAAAAAAACAAAAAACCTCTTGCAATTCGGCGCAATATGGTGTAAAATAAGAATAGTGATTTCCCGTGTGCGGCGGGAGCTGTAAAAAATACCGACAGGGGATTTTGATAATGTTCGGAATAAGTTGTTTTGTTCATGGAGGTTCGTCGTTTTTTTACAGAATAGTTGCACATAAAATCAAGTTGTATTGTTAGCTGTATTCGCTGTATTTGTATATGCGCATACAGCTTTTTTAGATTTGGGAGATATATCTCCCGTTTTTCGAAACGGAGGAATGTTAAATGGTAAAAAAAGTTGCGATACTTATGGGCAGCGACAGCGATTTTCCCGTTGTTAAAAAGGCGGGAGAGGTGCTGAAGGAGTTCGGCGTGGAGTTTGAAATGCGCGTGCTCTCGGCGCACCGCTCGCCGAAGCAGGTGGCGGAGTTTGCCTGCGCGGCAAGGGATAACGGCTTCGGAGTGATAATAGCGGCGGCGGGCATGGCGGCTCACCTCGCGGGGGCTGTCGCGGGAAACACCACGCTTCCCGTTATCGCCATACCCGTTAAGGCAAAGGCGCTGGAGGGCATGGACGCGCTGTTAAGCTCAGTCATGATGCCACCGGGAGTTCCCGTGGCGACGGTGGGGATAGACGGCGCGGCAAACGCGGGCTATCTCGCGGTCGAGATACTGGCGGTAGCGGACGGGGAGCTTGCGGACAAGCTCTCGGAGTTTAAGAAGCGCCAGAACGAGAAAAATCTCGAAGCCGACAGAAAAATGCAGGAGCTGGCTAAGGAAATATAACTCAACCCAAGGTTGAGATATGCTCCCGACTGTAAAAACAGGTTATTGTCACAAAGGACTTTTTGTGATATGATTTTTACGGAAAGGAGTGATCGAATGAACACGATCGGCAAAAACATCAAATCGCTCAGAATACGCGGCGGACTTACTCAGGAGGAGCTTGCGGGAAAATTGGGTATCTCTTACCAAGCGGTAAGCAAGTGGGAAAACGAGGTTACCGCTCCTGATATCTCACTGCTCCCCACTCTGGCGGCGGTGCTCGGCACAAGCATTGACGCGCTGTTGGGCTACGCGGCGGAGAAAAAGACCTCCGCCTACTATGAGGAGCGCTATAAGGACAGCGAATATTACTGGGGCGTTAAACCGTCGCTTATGTGCCTTGACGTGCTGCGGATACTTCCGCCGACAAGACCGCTGAGGCTGCTTGACGCAGGCTGCGGCGAGGGCAAGGACGCGGTGTTCTTCGCGAAAAACGGCTATAAGGTGAGCGCATTCGATATCACGGATTCGGGAGTGGAAAAGGCTAAGCGCCTTGCGGAGCTTCACGGAGTGGATATTGATTTTTTCCGCGCGGATATCATGGATTATCGTCTTGAAAAGGATTTTGACGTGATATTCTGCTCGGGAGTGCTGTATTATGTGCCTGAGGGGCTGCGCGGAGAGGTGCTGGGCAACTGGAAAGCGCATACCGCGGCGGGCGGCGTAAACGCGCTGAACGTATTTGTGGAGAAGCCTTTTATCCCGCGCCCGCCCGATCATGATATCGAGCTTCGCAAAAACTGGCAGTCGGGAGAGCTTTTCGGGCATTATCACGACTGGCGTTTTGAACGGTGCGAGGAGGTAATTTTCGACTGCGGCAGCAGCGGAGTACCGCATAAGCACTGTATGGATACGCTGATCGCCGTTAAGGAAACGTTGGAATAAGGAGAAAAACATGGATTTCGGAATGCCGACCTTTATCGGAAAAACGATTGAAGAGTGCGCCGCGCATTGTCAACAGCTCGGACTTCAGTTCGTCGAGATCAGTATGGATTTTCCCGAATATCAGCCGGAGCGTATCGATGTTGACAGATTTGCGGAAATTGCTGAAAAATACGGCATATACTATACGATGCATATCGAGGGTGTTCTTAACCCTTGGGAGATAAACGACAGGGCGGCAGCAGCGTATACTCAGACGGTTCTGGATACTGTCGGCATTGCGAAAAAGCTGTCGATACCCGTTTTAAATATGCATTTCAATCAGGGAGATTATATTACTCTGCCCGACAGAAAGGTATATGTATACAAGCAATACCCCGAGGATTTCAGGCGCAAGCTGACCGCTTTCCGCGACGTTTGCACCAAGGCGATAGGCGATTCGGGCATTAAAATAACCGTTGAGAACACGCTCTCTTTTATGGTTGATTTTGTCGGTGAGGGTATAGATATCCTGCTGCAAAGCCCCGTTTTCGGTCTTACCTTTGATACGGGGCACGACGCGGCGCATGGATTTCAGCAATATCCGCTTATTGAGCGAAATCTTGACAGGCTGTGTCATATGCACCTTCACGATTACAGCGTGGAGCGCGGCGATCATTTGCCGATAGGCGAGGGTACGCTTGATATATTAAAATATCTTAAGCTCGCGGAGCAGCACGGCTGCCGAGTATTGCTTGAAACCAAAACGGCGGAGGGAGTTCGGCTTTCCGCAGAGCGAATGAGGGAGCTTTTTCCATGTAAGCTTTAAACCGTAAGCTGCGGTTTATTGAACATATAAAATGAATTGCTGGTGCGGGGAGTATGTCCCGTAGACAGCCGAAAAAATATTACGGAGGATTCAAAAATGGCAAACGCAACAAAGACGGAACAACTGTACGAGGGCAAGGCAAAGAAGGTATACGCTACCACCGACCCCGATCTGGTTATTGTTGATTACAAGGACGACGCAACCGCTTTCAACGGCGAGAAGAAAGGCACTATCAGCGGAAAGGGCGTTATCAACAACAAGATGACAAACTTTATGTTCAAGCTGTTGGAGAAGGAGGGTGTTCCCACACATTACGTTGAGGAGCTTTCCGACCGTGAAACGCTGGTCAAGAGGGTGGAGATCGTTCCGCTTGAGGTTATCGTAAGAAACGTTGCAGCGGGCAGCTTTTCGAAGAAGCTCGGCATCGAGGAAGGAAGAAAGCTTTCCTGCCCTACGCTGGAATTCAGCTACAAGAACGACGACCTCGGCGACCCGTTCATTAACGATTACTATGCGCTGGCGCTCGACCTCGCCACCAAAGAGGAAATTGACACCATCGCGAAATACGCGTTCAAGGTGAATGAGTTCATGCTGAAATTCTTTAAGGATATAAATGTTGACCTTATCGACTTCAAAATTGAGTTCGGGCGTTTCCACGGGCAGATACTGCTTGCGGACGAGATATCCCCCGACACCTGCCGCTTCTGGGACAGCACCACACACGAGAAACTGGACAAGGACAGATTCCGCCGCGATATGGGCGGAGTTGAGGACGCATACAACGAGATGATGCGCAGGATTTTCGGATAAGATTTTATATCTGAGAGCCTGTTCGGTAGCTTTCATCATGTGTTTGTTTTCATATATAAGGATACCAAACAGGCTCTGAGGCAGCGCCGACAAGGCATGTTTTGCGCTTTGTACGGCATTGCCCTGAATAATATTACCGAAAGGAAAGGTTTTCCATGTTTGACAGTATACATGAGGAATGCGGCGTATTCGGGATATACACCAATAAGCCGACCAACGTTGCGTCTCTTACCTATTTTGGATTGTACGCTCTTCAGCACAGAGGTCAGGAGAGCTGCGGAATAGTTGTGAACGACCGAGGAGTTTTTAAAACGCATAAGGGCGTGGGGCTTGTAAACGAGGTGTTCACCGAGCGTGTTCTGCGCGAGTTTGAAACCGGCAGGATAGCCGTCGGGCACGTTCGTTACTCCACGACGGGAAACGTGAACGCCGCCAATTGCCAGCCCATGGTGGTAAGGCATATGAAAGGCGCGCTTGCCATCGCGCATAACGGAAATCTCATCAATGCGCTTGACCTGCGGCGGGAGTTTGAGCTTAACGGCGCAATCTTCCACAGCACAAGCGATACGGAGGTCATTTCCTATGAGATAACACGCGCTCGCCTTACAAGCGGCTCTATTCAGGAGGCGGTGGAGCACGCCATGGAGCGCATAAAGGGCGCTTATTCCATGTGCGTTATGTCGCCGAAAAAGCTGATAGCCGCACGTGACCCGCAGGGCTTCCGCCCGCTGTGTCTGGGCGAGCTTCCCGACGGAGAGGGATATGTGGTGGCAAGCGAGACTTGTGCGCTGGACAGCGTGGGCGCGAAATTCCTGCGCGACCTTGAGCCGGGGGAAATAGTCGTTATCGACGAAAACGGGGTTGAGAGCATAAAGACCCATTGCGGCGGTAAAAGCTCCCTTTGTGTGTTCGAGTTTATTTATTTTGCCCGTCCTGATTCCGTTATAGAGGGCTGCAGCGTACATAAGGCGCGGCTGAGGGCGGGAAGGTTTCTGGCGCAGGAGCACCCCTGCGACGCAGATGTTGTAATAGGCTGTCCCGACAGCGGTCTGGACGCCGCGCTGGGCTTTTCGCAGGAGAGCGGTATTCCTTACGGCGTGGGCTTTGTCAAGAACCGATATATCGGAAGAACGTTCATACAGCCTACTCAGAGCATGAGGGAAAACTCCGTCAACATAAAGCTTAACGTCGTTGATGAAACGGTGCGCGGAAAGCGCGTCGTGGTCGTTGACGATTCCATGGTGAGAGGCACTACGTCGGCAAAGGTGGTAAAGCTGCTGAGAAGCGCGGGCGCAAAGGAGATACACATGAGATTTTCCGCGCCTATGTTTATCAGCGAGTGTTACTTCGGAACAGACGTTGACAGCAAGGAGAACCTTATCGCCAACAAGCATACCGTTCCCGAGATAGCCGAAATAATCGGCGTTGATTCTCTGGGATTCTTAAGCACCGATGCGGTTTTGAAAATCGCGGAGGACGCGGGCTGCGGCTTCTGTCGGGGCTGTTTCACGGGTAAATACCCGATCGACGTTCCCGACGAGATCCCCAAGGATAAGTTTGAAATGAAGATTGAAGAATGACACGGATATGGCTGACAGTTGAATGTTTTGGCTTAAGTGAAGTCAAAATTGCAGCTGTCGGCTATATGCTGTTGAATGTCGGATTTAATGTGAGGTTTTATTAATGAAGAGTTACAGTGATAGCTATAAGGCGGCGGGAGTTGACGTTACCGCGGGGTATGAGTCCGTTCGGCTTATGAAAGAGCATATAAAGAGGACAGAAACCGCGGGGTGCGTTTCGGATATCGGAGGCTTCGGCGGTCTGTTCGCTCCTGACCTTACGGGAATGAAAGAGCCTGTGCTGGTGAGCGGTACGGACGGCGTTGGAACAAAGCTCAAGCTCGCCATGCTGATGAACAGGCACGACACCATAGGCATAGACTGCGTGGCGATGTGCGTGAACGATATAATCTGCTGCGGGGCAAAACCGTTGTTTTTCTTGGATTATATCGCAATAGGGAAAAATGTGCCCGAAAAGGTGGCGGAAATAGTCAAGGGCGTTGCCGAGGGCTGCGTTCAGGCGGGTTGCGCTCTTGTGGGCGGCGAGACTGCTGAGCACCCCGGTATGATGGCTGAGGACGAATACGATATCGCAGGTTACAGCACGGGTATCGTGGACAGGGCAAAGATAATCGATCCGTCGGGTATAAAGGCGGGAGACGCTATTGTCGGCATTGCATCAAGCGGTGTGCACTCCAACGGTTTCTCGCTGGTAAGAAAGATTTTTAATGTAAACGACCAGAATCTCAAGACGTTTTATCCAGAGCTGGGAACGTCACTCGGTGACGCGCTGCTCACTCCCACAAGGATATATGTCAAGGCTGTTCTTGATGTTATCTCCAAGGTGAACGTAAAGGGAATTTCCCACATCACGGGCGGCGGGTTCTACGAAAATATTCCGCGCGCGCTGCCGGAAGGTATTTCTGCAAAGATAGACAAAGACTCATATGAAGTTCCCGCGATATTCGGGCTTATGCAGCGCGAGGGCAATATTCCTGAGCATGATATGTACAACACTTTCAATATGGGAATAGGCATGATGCTTGTTGTTGATAAGACCGACGCGCAGAAAACGGTGGATATTCTTGCGGAAAACGGCGAGAAAGCATATATTATCGGAGAAACTATTTCAAGCGACGAGGGAGTGGTGCTGTAATGTTTGGATTTTTTAAGAAAAAGGGCGTTGTGCATAACGATTCAAACTGCACGATAGATATAACCGAAAGCTATATCACCATAAACGGCAGAAATTTTGAAGTGCCCATGCACATAGATACGCTGATAGAAGTGCTTGGCACTCCGCGCTCGATAAAATTCAAGACCAAGGAAGATGACAGGCAGTTTCTGGAGGAAATACACGGCGAGGGCATGGTCACTAAACGTGTGAATTACGTCTGGGACGAGCTTGGATTGAATTGTTACACAATGAACGGCAAGGTGCTCACCTGCTTCGGCATAGAGCTTAACCACGGCGAAAAGTATCCGCAGACCCCAAAAAATGTGTTCACAGGAAAGCTGACCATAAACGGCAGGCACTGGCTCGACGCGGTGAAAGAGGGGGAGGACTGCGAGGTTTTACAGCACGTTTACCTCGGGGATTATGTTATTACCGCGGAGTATGTGGATTTTGAGCAGGATATGTCCACCCGCGACGAAACGAGCTACACAGGCATAGAAATATCGCTGAAAAGCGGAACAGACGACCTGCCGTAACCGTAGGAGGTGCTATGAAAAACATCTGTGTGCTGGTGTCGGGCGGCGGCACAAATTTGCAGGCAATTCTCGACGCGCAGAGCCGCGGTGAGGTAAGGGGCGGCAGGGTAAGCTGCGTTATTTCCTCGAAGGAGGGAGCGTATGCGCTGGAGAGGGCGGCTAATGCGGGCGTTAAAACGCGCGTTATTCCCCGAAAGGAGTATGCTGACGTTGCCGCTTACACCAAAGCCGTGACCGAAGCGCTTCTTGAAGAAAAAGCCGATCTGGTGGTGTACGCGGGCTTTATGACCATACTTGACGAGCAGATAGTTAAAGCTTTTCCCTATAAAATGATGAACGTTCACCCCGCGCTTATACCGTCATTCTGCGGAAAGGGCTTTTACGGGCTGCACGTTCACGAGGCAGTGCTGCAAAGCGGCGTTAAGCTTACGGGAGCAACCGTGCATTTCGTAACGGAGGTCTGCGACGGCGGCCCTATCATACTGCAAAAGGCGGTTGCCGTGAAAAACGGCGATACCCCTGAAACTCTGCAAAGGCGGGTTATGGAACAGGCTGAATGGGAGCTGCTGCCCAAGGCGGTATCGCTGTTCTGCGAGGACAAGATAAAGGTCGAAAACGGCAGGGCTGTCGTGGAAGAGCAGTTATGATAGAAACCGCGTTTATGGTGTTCTGGATTTTTGACGATGCCGGGCGTTGTTTTAAAATGGGCGATGTTTTTTAATATACGGAAATTATCTTAAATTTTGAAGCTGTTTTAAATTGGGAGCAATTTTATGAGTATCGAAAATTTGCACGACACTGAATATGGTCCAAAGGGCAAAATGCGCTGGGAGCTGTTTGACGAGGAGATAACAGTATCTTTGGATGAGGACGTTGATATCGCTTACGCGGAAAAGTGCGCCGAGGCGCTGAATAATCTTCCAGAGGCAACCGTAAGGGCTATCTGGGAGGCGGCTAAGCGTTATTGCCTGTTTTTTATCGACCTGTGCGGTGACGAGTGGGACGAATATAATGAAATGACAATAAAGGTCACCGATAGAACTCCCGCTGAGGATATCAAGTCGCAGATTTATCCGGGCTGTCTTATAGTGGGCAAGCCGAGGGGCGGCGGTATCGGCTTTCATCTTGAATGCAGTTGTTCGTGGGAATCGGAGCACGGGCTGGAGATAACTGTTCTTGACAATAAGCTGGTTTACCTCGGCGCTTTTGAGGGTCGCGGTGCGTGGAATAAATTCGACCCCGACGACAAATGGAATTTTGTGAATAATGTCAAGGAGTAAAATATAAGCGGTAATTACTCGTTGTGCGTCTGCAAATATTACTTTGGTTGCCTTGACGGTCGGCTTATGTCGACGCTTTTCGGTCGGGAAATTCCATTTTTGGCAATGGACTGTGACGATATTACGCATGGCGATTCTGCCGTTTATGTGAGCGAATTTCGCGGTGTCAGCCCATGTAACAAGAAGCTGCTTAAGAGAACGTGAACTTCGTGAGGGATTGTTGATGAACGAAGAAAAATTTACTGGCAGGGCGGATCTGTATGAACGATTTCGTCCGGGTTATCCCAATAAACTGATAGATTTTCTCTTTGAAAAAACAAAGTGTGAGCGGGTAGCGGATATCGGCGCGGGAACGGGGAAATTTACACGCTGTCTTATCAAAAAGCCGTGGAGCGTTACCGCGGTCGAGCCTAACGCGGATATGCGGGCAATTTTGGAGCGTATAAGCGGAATTAAGGTCATTGACGCTCCGGCGGAAAACACCGGGCTTGCGGATAATTCTGTTGGTTTGGTAACAGCGGCTCAGGCGTTTCATTGGTTTGACGAGGATAAATTTAAGACGGAATGCCGCCGCATTCTGATAAAAGGCGGCAAGGTCGCGATAATATTTAACGAGCGGGATTATGAGGATTGCGAGATATCAAAGGAACGCGATTCGGTTTGCCAGAAATTCTGCGGAGCGTTTCACAGCGGACATATAGGAAAAAGAACAAGCGAACAGGGAGATTTGTTTTTAAGAAACGAGTACTTTTCAAGCTTGGAATATTTTTGCTGTGAAAATAATTTGGAAGCGGACTGTGGAAGCTTTGTCGGAGATACGCTTTCGCGCTCATACGCGCTGAAAAAAAACGACAAGAATTACGGAGCTTTTGTAGAGGAACTGAAACAGGCTTTCTCAAAGTACAGCCAAAACGGTAAGGTTACCATAAAATATAAGACTAAATGCTATTTAGGGACATTTTAGGAGGATTTATGATCACACTTGACAAGGAACTGAATTCCCTCGCCTATCACGGCAGAGGGATTATTATCGGTCTTTCCCCAGATGGAAAAAAGGCGTTAACGGGTTATTTCATCATGGGCAGAAGCGAGAACAGCCGCAACCGCGTGTTTGTGGAGGACGGCGAGGGTATCCGCACACAGGCGTTTGACCCGTCAAAGATGGTCGACCCGCACCTTATTATTTACGCTCCCGTGCGTGTGCTGGGCAACAAAACTATTGTCACCAACGGAGACCAGACGGATACCATCTTTGAACTGATGGACAAGCAGATGACCTTTGAGCAGTCGCTGCGCGGGCGCGAGTTTGAGGACGACGTCCCCAACTATACCCCCAGAATTTCGGGAATAATTCATGTTGAGAACGGCGGAATTAACTACGCTATGTCCATTTTAAAGAGCGCCGATGGCGACCCTGCCTCCACGCGACGCTACACCTTTGCTTACAGTACTCCCGTAAAGGGCGCGGGCAGCTTTATCCACACCTATGCGGGTGACGAAACGGAGGTAAACGGCGTGCGTCGTCTGCCGAGCTTTGTCGGCGAGCCTAAGGACGTTATAATCCCTGATACGGATATAGACGGGTTCACGGAGCTTTTGTGGAGCAATCTCAACAGCGACAACAAGGTTTCTCTGTTTACAAGGTATATCGATCTTGAAACGGGGAAATACGAAAGCCGCATTGTCAACAAAAACAAGTGAGATAGTGTGATGGATATAAACATAGTAAAAACGCCCAAGAAGTACGAGAGTATGGCGGACGAGGTCATTCGGGAACTTCTGGGGCTGCTGGAGGAGCTTTTGACTGTTCAGGAGCGTGCCGCGCTCCGATATCAGAGATTAAAGCAGAAAAGCTTGACCCTCAAGGAAAAGAGCGACAGAAGCTCGGAAATATTTGATAAAGTGTGCAAGGAGTATGCCGAGGTGATTGCGGGTAGGTGCACGGAAAAGGAAATGGTGTTAAAGCACCCGTCGCACATAGGGCAGACCGCGGAATACGCCTATATAAAGGACGAATATGCGGTCGACTGCACGGTAAGCAGGACCGATACGGCGACCGTTATCACGCATTTTCAATCGGAGGGTCGTGGCGGTAAGCACAAATTCGTGCTGAAGCTCGTTGACGGAAGGTGGCTTGTCGATGCGGTCTATTTCGGCTTTGAGGGAGAGCGCCGATGGTTTTACACGGAGCTGTGAACACGCCCGTATGAGCGAGGTGGAATATGACGATAATCAATAAGGCGAGTGATAAATTCAAGGACAGGCAGGACGAGGTCTGCGGCTTTGTGTTCGGGTTTATGAGGGAAATGAACGCGCTGGAGGACGAGATTTTCGAGCGCAGTGAGGAGCTGAAGCGGCAAAAACTCGCGATGGGTATTCCGAAGCATCAGGTGGGACCCGGTGAGGAGGAGCTGTGGGACGAGTATAAGGAACGGATGAAAGGCATAATTACACCCAAATGCACCGAAAAGCTGCTTAAGCGCCCTTGCGGTATGTCGTTCGGCAAGCCGGCAAAGTATGGCTATATTGACGGCGATTGTAGAGTGGATTTCATTATGAAGTCCGCAAAAAAAGCAATTATCGTGACCCATTACAAGCATGGGACGGAACATATGCACAAAACAGAGCTTTCCGACGACGGCAGCGGCTGGCTTGTGAACGCGGTTTATTACGGCTTTGCAAGCGATCCCGATAAGTGGTATATAGATTCGATACATTGAGGTGAACAGTATGTATAATTTTAAATATCACCCAGACCCGCTGAAAACGGGCATGTTCCATAACGACAAGACCGTGACCTGTCCGTGCTGCGGCAGGGATACGGACGTGTATTATATCGGTCCGTTTTACTCGGTGGAGGAGGTTAATAACCTCTGTCCCGATTGTATCTCGAGCGGAGCGGCTGCCGAAAAATTTGACGGCGCTTTTCAGGACGATATGTCGGTAGACGAGGTGTCGGACGAGAGCAGGCTGGACGAGCTTATCAGCAGAACCCCGGGCTACTGCGGCTGGCAGCAGGAATACTGGCTTGCCTGCTGCGACGATTACTGTGCCTTTCTGGGATATTATGATTGGAAAGCTCTTGAAGCGCTGGGTATAGCCGAGGAGCTGGAAAAGACCTACCGCAAGGATATCTGCGGTATTGA
Organism: uncultured Oscillospiraceae bacterium; assembly: GCA_910577365.1. Lineage (GTDB taxonomy): Bacteria > Bacillota > Clostridia > Oscillospirales > Ruminococcaceae > CAG-115. The sequence continues at coordinate 11,806 of CAJTMU010000036.1, forward strand.
TTTCGAGGACGCGAAAGAGCATCTCACATATAACGAAGGATATCTTTTCAGATGTCTGCATTGCGGAAAGCACTACATTTATTTTGATTTTGATTAAGGAGGACTTATGACTGAACTGGAATTGAAATACGGCTGTAACCCCAATCAGAAGCCGTCGAGGATTTTTATGGAGAAGGGTGAGCTGCCCATTGAGGTACTTAACGGAAAGCCGGGGTACATCAATTTTATGGACGCCTTCAACGGCTGGCAGCTTGTAAAGGAGCTTAAGGCGGCAACGGGATATCCCGCGGCTACCTCGTTCAAGCACGTTTCGCCCGCGGGCGCGGCTATCGGTCTTCCTCTAACAGAAACGCTTGCGAAGATCTACTGGGTAGACGACCTCGGGGAGCTGTCCCCGCTTGCCTGCGCTTACGCCAGAGCGAGAG
>CAJTMU010000036.1:12240-21625 GCA_910577365.1 uncultured Oscillospiraceae bacterium
AGAGGCGCGGACAGAATGTCTTCCTATGGTGATTTTATCGCGCTTTCCGACAAGTGCGACGTTTCAACCGCGAAAATTATTCAACGAGAGGTTTCCGACGGAGTTATCGCGCCCGATTACGAGCCTGAGGCGTTGGAGATACTCAGATCCAAGCGAAAGGGAACCTATAACATAATCAAGATAGATCCCGATTATGTTCCTGAGCCTATCGAGCGCAAGCAGGTATTCGGAATTACGTTTGAGCAGGGAAGAAACGAGCTTGTTATTGACGACGCGCTTTTTGCTGACCGTCCCACAAAGAACAAGGAAATACCGCAGGCGGCGCGCAACGATCTCGCAATAGCGCTTATAACCCTGAAGTACACCCAGTCCAACTCCGTGGCATATGCTTGCGGCGGACAGGCTATCGGTATCGGCGCGGGACAGCAGTCGCGCATTCACTGCACGCGTCTTGCTGGAACAAAGGCGGACAACTGGTATCTTCGCCAGTCGCCCACGGTCATGAATTTGCAGTTTGTTGACGATATCCGCCGCGCCGACCGCGACAACGCAATCGACCTGTATATCGGCGAGGATTACATGGATGTTCTCGCGGAGGGCGAGTGGCAGCGCATTTTCAAGGTAAAGCCCGATGTGTTCACACGCGAACAAAAGAGAGAATGGCTTGACACCATGAAGGGCGTGGCGCTCGGCTCGGACGCGTTTTTCCCGTTCGGAGACAATATCGAGCGCGCTCACCGCAGCGGCGTGGAGTATATCGCGCAGCCCGGCGGCTCTATCCGCGACGACAACGTTATCGAGGTGTGCGACAAGTATGGCATTGCCATGGCGTTCACGGGGATAAGACTGTTCCACCATTGATTGAGAGGTATAAAATGAAATTCAAGGTCGGTGTTGGCTTGCTCCTTTTCGGAATATTGCTTGCAAACGGTTCAGTGCTTGATATAGGGAGTTGGTTTTTCCTGGTGGGCGGCTTTATAGGTGCCATAGGATTGGTTATGATATTTTTGAGCGATGATAAAGAACGGAAATAATCGTTCCGAAAAGTTCAGCGCCGCACAGAATGTGCGGCGCATTAAACTATCCTTTCAGTCCCCGTGCCTGCCTGTCCATATCTTCAATAACGATATCGTATATCTCGCCGAGGGTGCGGCAGTATTCCAGAACCTTCCACGGCTCGTTGGTGTGGTAGTGTACCTTGGCAACATTGTCATCGCACACAACAAGCAGACTGTCACCAACAAAATTTGCCACGAAATAGTCGTATATCTCGTCTTCATCAAGACCCTCTCCGTCAATTAGAAGCTGGGTGTCGTATCTGTATTCTATCATTTCACTTTCTCCATTTCATTGATATATCAAACGCGGTAACGCTGTGAGTCAGCGCTCCCAAGCTGATTATGTCGATACCCGTTTTCGCAACCTCCGCGATATTTTCAAGCGTGATGTTGCCGCTTGCCTCCAGCTTTGCGCGGTGGTCGACAAGCTTTACCGCCTCCGCCATCTGAGCGCAGTTCATGTTATCCAGCATTATAACGTCGACGCCGCATTTCAGCGCTTCGCGTACCTCGTCGAGATTACGTGTTTCCACTTCAATTTGCAGCATATGCCCCGCCTTTTTGCGCAGTGCCACCACCGCCGCCGTGATACCGCCGTAAGCGTCGATATGATTGTCTTTAAGCATTGCCGCGTCGGTCAAATTATAGCGGTGATTGCGTCCACCGCCTGCCGTAACCGCGTATTTCTGGAGCGCTCTAAGCCCCGGCAGTGTCTTGCGTGTGTCGGCTATCGAAGCGTTTGTGCCTTTGACCAGCTCCACGCATTTGTGTGTGTAGGTCGCGATACCGCTCATATGCTGCAAAATGTTGAGTGCGGTGCGCTCCGCTTTCAGCATAAGCCGCGTATGCCCGCTGAATTCCACAATGATATCGCCGTTTTTAACCTCGTCGCCGTCTTTGAAATGGCAAGTTATCTTCATTTCGGGGTCAAGGATAGTGAAAACGCGGAGAGCCACTTCAAGTCCTGCCACAACTACGCTTGCCTTGGAGATAAAATACGCGTCAGAAAGATTGTCCTCGGAAATTAGCAGGTCGGCAGTACTGTCTATATAGTTGATGTCCTCGCTTAGGGCAGTTTTTATAATGTCATCGACATAAAAGGTAAGAAGTATCATTTTATCGTTTCCTTTCAGAATTATTTTTCCTCTGTGTTTCTGCGCTCCACAACTTCTTTAAGGATTATGTAAGCCACAGTCACCAGCGATTTTGTTTCCACATATTCCGCGGTTACTGCATAGCCGCCGTTATTGAGCTGCTCCAATAGCTCGGATATGCGGGATAGCCCCTTTTCCGCTTCAGGGTAATCGGGATAGACGAAATATGCCTTTTGCATGATATGGCGCACTTCGGTGCGTATGCCGTGGGGCAGGGGAGCGCCCTCGGGCGATGTCATGGGATATTCCATATCCATATCGCTGCCGTTCGCCGCCGAATTGATATCCTCGGCGATAAGCCGCGAGAATACGAGCGCTTCAAGCAGGGAGTTGCTGGCAAGGCGGTTCTGCCCGTGAACGCCCGTATGAGAGCACTCGCCCGCTGCGTACAGCCCGTGTATATTTGTCGCGCCCTTTCCGTCGACGTTTATGCCGCCCATCAGATAGTGCTGGCAGGGGTAGATGGGAATAGGCTCTTTCGTCATATCATATCCCTTTTCAAGCACCTTGTTGTAAATCATCGGGAAGCGATTCCTGATAAATTCAGGGTCTTTGTAGGAGATATCAAGCCAGAACTCGTCGCTGCCCGTTGCCTTCTGCTCCTCCATCATGCACTTGGAAACCACGTCTCGCGGCGCAAGCTCAAGACGCTCCGGTTCATATTTGTGCATAAAGCGCTGCTTGTTGCAGTTAAGCAGGTAAGCGCCCTCGCCGCGCACCGCCTCGGAAATAAGGAAGCACTCGCGGTTTTTCTTGTCGGCAAAAGCGGTGGGGTGGAACTGAACATAGCTGAGATTTTTTATCTCCGCTCCCAGATTATACGCTAACTGAATGCCGTCGCCCGTGGCAATTGCGGAGTTGGTGGTGAAATCGTACACACGTCCGATACCGCCCGTGGCGAGTATGACAGAATCCGCGCAGTAGTATTCGTGCCGCGGTATGCCGCCGTCAAAACTGTCGCAGAGAACATCGGCAAAGAATACCCCGTTTTCCTTAGACTTCTCCAGTCTGCACAGCAGGGAGTTGTTGATAACGGTGACGTTCTCCAGCTCCTGCACCTGTTTAATGAGGTTAGTCTCTATCTCAAAGCCTGTGGAATCCTTATGATGAGCTATTCTGCGGCGCGAGTGACCGCCCTCCAGGGTGAGCGCGATACTGCCGTCGTCCTTGAGGTCGAACTCCACGCCGTATTTTTCCTGAAGCTTAAGAACCTCCGCGGGACCCTGCTCCACTAAAATACGCACGTTGTCAAGATTGTTCTTGTATTGTCCCGCGACAAGCGTATCCTTTATGTGCAGGTCGTAGCTGTCGTGCTCCTTGTCCATTACCGCGGCAACTCCGCCCTGCGCCAGCGCGGAGTTGCAAAGGGTAAGCTCCCGCTTGGACAACATAAGTATTTTCAGGGAGCTGTCCAGATTAAGCGCGGAGTATATCCCCGAAATGCCCGTGCCGACTATAAGCACGTCAAATTTTTTGAATTTCATAACCGTCACCTTCATTTTTTAGTTATTCGTAAACGATCAAGGCTTTAAAACCTTATGATTTTTACGGAAAATTTCTTCGTTTATAAAATTTCTTGGCATAAATTCAACAAACAACCATTTTTCCAGTGTATGCACTATGTCATCCTTACATCTTGATGAAAATGTAAGAAGTGGACTTTCCCAATTCTCATTGAGTATGGCATAAAGAGTAAAACTTCCGTTGGGATCCCCTTCGGGATACCACCCCAAATCTATTCCCAGAGTTTGTAACTCAAGCTGCTTATTTTGCTTTCGGGAAGTTTCGGAGCGAATATACAGTATATCTTCACTAAATGCGAAGAGCCATGTGTCCTCATCTGACTTGGAAACCGATTCGGGGTTTATATCCTCAAATTTATTGAAAACAACGGTCCAGCCTTCCGGAATTCTCAGTGGCTGCAAGTTCTGATAACTTCCACGCAGTGCGCTCATTAAATCACTTCCCAATATGTTACTTAAAATTTTTTTTATTTGACAAATATAAATCTATAATACTACTGCCTTGCCTGACGGATATTCCCCGTCCCATGAGCAGGGAAAATACCCTTCCTTATAGATAGACGTCAGCATGGTGAAAAAACCGGGCGTATCCATTAAATATTCCACGCACGCCCACGCCATGTCCCGCTTGACGGAATCAAAAAGCTCGTCTACGACCGCAAGCTGATCATCAAGGTGCCGCCTTTTAATAAATTCTCCGAATTTATTCCAGACCGTGTCGCCTATGGTGGCGGAAATCGTTTCAAATATCTCGTTGTCTCCGATTTTTTCAACGGCGATATCCTCCAGCGGGCAGATATTAGTTTCCCATACCTCATTGGCTTTAATTCTCCAGATACCATCGTTTGCTTCGTAAAGTGAAAATACCATATGATATTTTTCATTGGGTATCATGCAGCGTTCATACCAGTTTACGGATTTTATTTCGTCTAAAAATGCGTTTATCTTTTCTTTGGGCATTTTGTTCTCCCTTAAAATTGCCGACGAAAACAGATATAACTTTGAGTTTTTAAATTCATATTACCATTTCGGCTATTTTTATATCACACTCATCCACATATCCTATGTCCTCATTCATATCCCACAGATATATTTTTTCCATCTCATCATTTTCTTGATGAATAAACGGAGATAGTTCTCTTTGAAAGCCCACATAAACAGCCTGATATTTAATTATGCCGTTCGGATCTTCAACTTTGACCAACCCTTTAAAAACAAGTTCCGCATTTTTTTGATGCGTTTCTTCATACAATTCCCGTATCGCCGCTTGTCTTGCCGTTTCTCCCTCTTCTATACCGCCGGAGGGAAATTCCCACTGATTTCTCCAGCTGTTGAACCCAACGACATATTTTTCTCCGACCATCAGAATAGCGTATGCGCCCGTTACATTGCGATATTTGCGGATATCGCTTTCGGCAATATCCAAATATTCAAGCAATGTCCAGCCGCTTTTATTTTTCGCCAGCATAAAGCACTCCTAAAAACGAACTATTGAATATCGATTTGTAAAGGAAAATCCTATACACTTTACTTATCGGTTTATTGTAAAGAGCAAACGTTGATTTTCCCTTGACAAAGCAGAGTTATTCTGCTATAATATATAAGTTACTCATTCTCCAACCTTTTTACACGAAAGGAGAATTTATATGACCGAAAAAATTTTGGAAAAAGCCATTCTGGTGTCCGCCGATATCGGCGAATACGACTGCGACGCGTCGATGGACGAGCTGTCCGAGCTTGCGAAGACGGCGGGCGCGGAGGAGGTCGCACGGGTTATTCAGAAGCGCGACGCCTACGAAAGCGCAACGGTTATCGGCGAGGGCAAGTTGGAGGAAGTCAAGGAGCTGTGCGCAAGTCTCGGCGCGAAACTGCTTATCTTCGACTGCGAGCTGACCGCCTCTCAGATACGCAATATCGAGGGGGAAACCGACGTGCGCGTTATTGACCGCACAATGCTCATTCTCGATATCTTTGCCGGTAGAGCCGTTTCCCGCGAGGGCAAGCTTCAGGTGGAGCTTGCGCAGCTTAAATACCGCCTGCCGAGGCTTATGGGAATAGGCGCAAGCCTGTCCCGTCTGGGCGGAGGAATAGGCACGAGAGGTCCCGGCGAAACGCAGCTTGAAACCGACCGCCGCCATATCCGCCGCAGGATAGATAAGCTCTCTCAGGAGCTTAAGGAGCTGGAGGAGCGCCGCGGCTATTCGCGAAGCCGCCGCCGAAAGGATAACGTTCAGGTCGGCGCGATAGTGGGGTACACCAACGCGGGAAAATCTACGCTGCTGAACCTGCTTACAAACGCGGGTGTACTTGCCGAAAACAAGCTCTTCGCCACGCTTGACCCGACTTCGAGAGCAATAGAGCTTCCCGACGGGAGAAGCCTGCTGCTGGTTGATACGGTAGGACTTATCCGCCGTCTGCCGCATAATCTTGTCGAAGCGTTCAAATCGACGTTAGAGGAAGCCGCCTGCGCGGACATTATCCTGCACGTCTGCGACGTAAGCGATCCCGAAGCGGCGGAAAAGGCTGATGTAACGCTTAAAACTCTCGCGGAGCTTGGAGCAGGGGAGATACACGTTGTTACGGTGCTCAACAAGTGCGATAAGCTGACGGAAAACATACCAGTTGACGATAAAACCGTCAAGATAAGCGCTCTGAAGGGCGAGGGTATTGAAAGTCTTCTGGAAACGTTAGCTCGCAATCTGCCTGAGACCGCCAGAAGAATGAAGCTTCTTGTGCCCTATGATAAAGCGGGATTTACCGCGAAAATACGCGAAAAGGGCAGGGTTTTCGGCGAAGAGTACCTTGAAAACGGGGTGCTTATTGACGCACTTGTGGACAGAACACTAACCGCTCAGGCAGCGGAATACGCCTCGGAAAACTGACTTATATCAACAAACCTTTTAAAAAAGCGCGTTTTGCCGGCATTTGTCGGCGGAACGCGCTTTTCCTTTATTCACCGCGTTCCGCCAAATCCGCTTTGCTCAGAGTATAACTTCTGTTCCGCCTATGGGTCGTATTGCCAGCACATGGCAGGAGTTGGTTCCGAATATTTTCTCCATGTGCATTTTGAACTGCTTAAGATTTTCCAGCGGCACGAACGCCTGTATCGTGCCGGCAAAACCGCCGCCGTGCACTCTGCACGCGCCCTTGCGGTGCAGGGTGTTTTCAGCCGCGTTCAGCGCTATGCTAAGGCACTGATGCTTAATGTCGGAGTTTGCGTACACGTTCTGTAAGTACTTGAAAGAGGAATCACCGCTCTCCTTGATGGAAGACAGAAAATCGTTGAAATTCTTGTTTTTAAGAGCGTGCACCAGCTTGTCAACCCTGTCGTTCTCATGGAAAAAGTGGATAGCCCTCAGAATGGCTCTGTCACCGAATTTTTCCCTTAAATCATGCATATTAAGCATGATGTCCTCCAGCGACAGCTGCCGCAGGCTCTCGCAGTCGAAAAATCCTGCCACCGCTTTCATTTCTGTGGGAATTGAAGCGTATTCGTCAGTGAGATCCGCGTGGTCACCTTTTGCATCAACTATACACAGGGCATGACCGTAATCCTCAAAGTTTGCGGGGATAGGTTCTATTATCGGAGTTTCATTGTCCTTAAAATCAATGGCAATAAACCCGCCCACCGAGGAAGCCATCTGATCCATCAGCCCCGAAGGCTTTCCGAAATACACATTCTCCGCATATTGGGATATCTGTGCTACCTTAACGGAGCCTATCTGCCCGCCGTTAAAAAGGTGGGAAAGCATTGTCCCGACAAGCACCTCGAATGCTGCGGAAGAGGACAGCCCTGAGCCTTTCATGACGTTTGAGGTGGTGTAAGCGCGAAAGCCGCCTATTTTAAATCCGCTGTTCACAAAGCCTTGTGCCACACCTCGGATAAGCGCCGCGGCGCTGTTCTTTTCGTCCTCCTTGGCGGAGAGGTCGGAAAGGTCTATCCTGTCCTCGGGAAAGCCCTCAGATTTTATTGTGATACAGTTGTCCTCGGTGTATTCCGCCACAGCGATAACGTCCAGATCCACGCTTGCCGCGAATACCTTTCCGTTGTTGTGGTCGGTATGATTTCCGCATATCTCCGTGCGCCCAGGCGCGGAGAAAAAGCGGTGTTCTCCAAGTGTCCCGAAATGCTCCGCGAAGGAGTTTTCCGCCTTGCGGTAGCGTTCCCTCTGTGCCTCAAGCTGGCTGTCGGGGTATATACGGTTCAGTGTGGAAACTATCGGTTTCATATTATTTCTCCTTAATCTGATGTCAATATTTCATTGCAATATGCAATTAAAATCTTTTTCGGGTCGATACCCGTCAGTCATCCTCGGTATAGAACATATGCTTCTGCTTATCCCTGTGGGTAGTTACGCTGTAAACAAGCCCCATTGCCACGTGAGTAAACATCATAGCGGTACCGCCCGTGCTTATAAACGGCAGGGGAATACCTATAACGGGCACTACCGACAGCACCATTCCGATATTTACAACACAGTGAAAGAGCACCATGGAAAAAACTCCGGTACAAATCAGTTTTCCGAGCATATCCTGCGCTCCCGAAGCGTCCGAAAGAAGCTTGAGGCACAGCGAAGCGAAGACAATGACCAGCGCCATGCACCCGATAAATCCAAGCGTCATACCAATATATGAAAAGATAAAATCGTTGTATATTTCGGGAACGTTTTTCAGAAGAGCGTCCGAATCGAATCCCATGCCTGTAAGCTGCCCCGAGCCGAGGGCGATTTTTCCGTTATACTGCTGGAGATATTTGTCCAAACGCTCCGCTTCCTGAAGCTCTTCATCAAAAAGTATCAGAAAACGAATTTTGTGATGCTCTCCCATGATATAGTTCCAAGCCACATAAATAATAGGCGGTATTGCCGCAACCGCCGCAACGATATACTTCCATGATATACCCGCCATAAACAGCATGCATATGAACATAAACAGAAATACCAGCGCCGACCCCGCATCGCCCTGCTTTATGATAAGCGCCACCGGCGCAAGCCCATGCACACATACAAGTATAAAATGCGGAAGCTTGTTCAGCTTGTCGCCGAGCTTAAATATATGCGTTGAAAGAGTAAGTATATAGGCTATTTTAAGTATTTCGGAGGGCTGAATGGTGAACGCGCCGAAATTCAGCCACGCGATGTCGTCGTCACGCTGCATTCCAAGAGAGGTAAACAGCAGCATTTGAAGTCCCAGCGCTATGGGTGCATATATGAACCACAGCTTTGACATCAGCTTATAGTCAATCATGCCGACAATTAATGACGCGCCGATACCGAGCACGGCGGCGTAAAACTGGGTCTTTACCGTGGATTCGCTCACATATCCGTTCTCATAAAGCGTATTTACAAGAAATATATCAAACGCGGAAAGTCCCACGCATATCAGCAAAAGAATTTTGTCTATCCTCTTGACATAATTCCCAAGAAATTTAAGAACCGATTTCATTATGCTCCTTAATTTAAAGAATCTATATGAAACAAAATTACTCCGTAAAACCTATACGATATTATTATATACCTTTTTTCGGAAGTTTTCAAGTAAAACAAAGACTAAAACTCAACTAATTGAAAATTTCGGCATAAATGATAAAAAGCCGTCGATTTGGGGAAAATCTTCGGCTTTTTATCATTTATGCCGAAATTTTCAATTA
>CAJTMU010000037.1 GCA_910577365.1 uncultured Oscillospiraceae bacterium
CCCGTAATAGGTTCTCACTTATATATAATTTTATCACTATTTGCTTTCTATGTCAAGAATGGTTACAAAATTGTAATATTTTTTTAAGATGTTTTTACTATATAAGCGGCTAATTACACAGCAAAACTTGCCTTTCGCCCTGCGCAATCTGCCCAGATAGGCTTGCTCCAAGCCTTTAAGCCGTATTGCCGTGTCGTTTTTCTCTCCTATCTTTTATCCTTACTACAATTTCTTTTTTGCCATTTTATTATATCTCTCATAATTCTATCAGTTATTTGTAAATATAATTATACAGAATGTATATAAAGTGTTGATCTAAGCTGAATTATTTAAATTTGAAATTTTCCTCGACCCGCCTGAGTACGCAACACTTCGCTTCGCTGCATGTTGTGCACTCATGCTCTCGCGAAAAATCTCATGCGTTAACATTGCGTTGTGATACCTTTTTCTACAAACTGAAGCGCGGGACAACAAGTCCCGCGCTTTATAATTTTATTCACCGAACACCGCACCCGTATTCGCGGAGGTCACCAGCTTCGCGTATCTGCTGAGATATCCTCCGAACTCTCTGGGAGCTTTTACGCCCCTCTTGCGGCGCTCCTCGATCTCGCTTTCGTCAACGAGAAGAGTTATCGACCTGTTGGGAATGTCTATGTGTATCTTATCACCGTCATCAACAAAAGCTATAAGACCGCCCTCCGCCGCCTCGGGCGAAACGTGCCCGACAGCCGCTCCGCGGGAAGCTCCGCTGAAGCGCCCATCCGTGATAAGCGCCACGCTGCCGTCCAGACCCTTGCCCACGATAGCCGCCGTCGGCGCAAGCATTTCGGGCATTCCGGGACCGCCCTTGGGACCCTCATAACGGATAACCACCACGTCGCCCGCCTTTATTTTTCCGCTGAGGATAGCATCGCACGCGTCCTGCTCTCCGTCAAATACCCTTGCGGTACCCGTGAAGTCCATCATCTCGGGCTTTACCGCGCCCTGCTTTACAACCGAGCCGTTAAGAGCGAGGTTGCCGCTCAGTATCGCGATACCTCCGTCCCTGCGTATCGGCGAATCAAGCTTGTGAATTATCTCTCCGTCCGCGTCACGCGCCGCCGCAATGCGCTCCGCCTGCGTACCCGTTACCGTCATAACGTCGGTGTTGATGTGCCCGCCCTTGGAAAGCTCACGGATAACCGTCTGTATACCGCCCACCGCGTTAAGGTCGGTGATGAACACGCTGCTTGCGGGGTTCAGCTTAGCGAGCTGAGGCGTTTTCTTGCTCATATTGTCGATATCGTCAAGCGTGATACCCGCTTTCGCCTCGTGAGCTATCGCCAGCAGATGAAGAACGGTGTTGGAGGACGCTCCTATCGCCATATCCGTTGCCAGCGCGTTCTCCATGTTGCGCTTGGTGAGTATATCGCTCGGCTTTATATCCTGCTTTACAAGTTCTACTATTCTCTCGCCCGTTTCCTTTGCCAGTCTGCGCCGCGCGGAATTTACCGCAGGCTCCGTACCCGCCGTGGGCAGAGCCAGACCGATAGCCTCCGTAAGACAGTTCATGGAGTTTGCGGTATACATTCCCGAACAGCTTCCGCAGGTGGGGCAGGCGTTGTTTTCATAGTCTGCTATAACATCGTCGCCAATCTCGCCGTTGGTATATTGACCTATCGCCTCATATATCTCGGAATATCCCACGCGCTTGCCCTGAACACAGCCGGGGTTCATAGGTCCGCCGCTTACGAATATGGAGGGAAGATTCATTCTCGCCGCCGCCATTACCATGCCCGGGACAATCTTGTCGCAGTTGGGTATAAACACCACGCCGTCCAGCGGGTGAGCCGTCAGCATAACCTCAATGCTGTCCGCGATAAGCTCTCTTGAAGCAAGAGAGTATCTCATTCCCTTGTGGTTCATGGCAAGACCGTCGCACACGCCGATGGTAAAGAACTCGAAGGGAACTCCCCCCGCGTTGCGGATACCATCCTTTACATAGCGAGATATCTCATGCAGATGCTGGTGACCCGGCACATAATCGCTTGCCGCACACACCACCGCTATAAAGGGCTTGTTCATCTCGCTGTCGATTACTCCCAGCGATTTCAGTACCGCTCTGTGAGGAGTTTTCTCAACTCCCGCTCTTATCAGATCACTTCTCATTTTCCTATCCTTTCTCAGAACCTTTATATGCTTTAGGCAATATCGTGCAAAGCCCGAACAGCGGTCTTTGTGCGGTGTTGCCTTTATTTTTTATAAGCTGATGTCAAACCAATACCGATTGATCGTTTCTCCTTTTTCGTTTGGATCGTCAACAATATTTTCAAGCCTGCCATTACAGCTTTCTATTACCCTGACAGACCCTGTATTTGAAGTATGGCAGGCAACCAAGGCTTTGTGCATTTTTTTGTGTCCTGCCTCTTCAAGCATAATTTTAAGCATTTGGACAGCGTAGCCCTTTAGCCTTTCGGAAGGTCTCACGCCGTATCCTATATGACCCCATGTATTATACCCCTCAACGGTCAGATAGTGCCTTAAGGACGTTGCCCCTATCAGTCTGCCGTTTTCATCGATAACAAAATAAGAGGACGTCGAGGAATATTTTTTGTCAAGAGCGGCATTTTCACAATCATCCAACATCTGAATAAATTTTGCAAAATCCTCCGGATTATCAAAGGGCTTATCCAAAAACCATGGCGCGATCTGAGTTCCGCTTTCGTTCCATTCCTTCATCATGTCATTGTATTGACCGAAAAAATACAGATCCGGTTTCACAATATGAAGTTTCATAAATCCGCACGCTCCCTATCCTCTGTGCAGCATAGCCGCGCCGATTATTCCCGCCTCGTTGCCAAGGCTGCAAATAACTATCTCGGTATTCTTGGCGCTGTTTTTGGAGTATATCTGCTCCGCGACCTTCTCCTTTAAGGGTATCAGAAGTGTGTCTCCCTCGTTGCAGACCCCTCCGCCGATACACAGTATATCGGGCTGAAAAATATTTATGGTATTCGCTATTCCGCACGCGAGATACTTCACATACCGCTCTGTTATAGCCTTTCCCGTTTCACAGCCCTGCTTCATCGCCTTGTAGGCAGTCCGCGCGCTGACACGCCCGTCCTGCTCTATCAGCCTTGCCGTAAGCGATTTGGGATTGAGCGCCGCGGTTTCCGAGGTCATGCGGATAAGCCCCGTCGCGGAAGAATACGCCTCAAAGCAGCCCATTCTTCCGCAGGTGCAGGGCAGTCCGTCAACAACAATAACGGTGTGACCTATCTCGCCCCCCGCGAAATTCGAGCCGCTGTAAATTTTACCGTCAATAATTATCCCCGAGCCAACACCTGTTCCAAGGGTAATGACCACGGCGTTTCTGCTGCCCTTCGCCGCTCCCGCGACAAATTCTCCGAAAGCCGCCGCGTTCGCGTCGTTGTCAAGGTAGGTCTTAATCCCGAACTCCGCTTCAATATCCCGCCCCACGGGAGCGTTCACAAAGCCAAGGTTGTTGGAGTATTCCACCGTGCCGCTTTCCCTGTTGCAGGTTCCGGGGCAGCCTATCCCTATACATTCCGCGTCGGAGGGCTTGATACCCGCCTGCTCACAGGCAGCGCGTACAGACCGCTTTATAGCGCCGAGTATCTCCTCATAGGGGCGCGGCGCGTTGGTCTTTACCTTTGCGGAAGCGACTATCCTGCAATCCTCGTCAACTATCCCGCAGGCGATATTCGTTCCGCCGATGTCGATTCCGATGTAGTACATTTATACCCCCAGTCAGTCGCCGATGTCGTCCATGTCGTCGATATCGGTAATGATTATCTCGCCCTTTCCGCTTATAGTGTATTTTCCCGTTCCCGCGGCAATAAAAATACTGTCGCCCTTTTCGGCTCTGACACTCTCGCCCTCCGCGGATATCTCCGCCTTGCCGTCAAGCACCAGCAGCGAATCGAACGAGCTTCCGTCCGCTTCGAGCCGAGCCGTTCCGTCAAGCTCCAGCTTATGCACGGTGAAATACTCGCACTCGCGCAGCAGCGTCATAACGCCGCCCTCTACCCTAAGGGGATTTCCGACCGCCTTAGTGGGGTATTTCGGGGGAGCGAGCACCGTAACGTCCACCGCCTTGTCAACATGGAGCTGACGCGGCTTCCCGTCCGCTCCAACACGGCCATAGTCGTAAATACGGTATGTAGTGTTGCTGTTCTGCTGTATTTCCGCGATAAGTATGCCCTTTCCGATTGCGTGAAGCGTTCCCGCTTCGATAAAGAACACGTCTCCTTTATGCACGGGCACGTTGTTCGTCACCTCAAGCAGTGTATTGTCCGCTATCCTGCGCGCGAACTCCTCCTTTGTTATATCATGCCTGAACCCGTAGAGAAGCTCCGCGCCCTCGTCGCAGTCCACAATATACCACATCTCGGTCTTGCCGTACTCGCCCTCGACCCTCATCGCGTAATCGTTTGACGGGTGCACCTGCACCGAAAGATTGTCTTTCGCGTCAATAAGCTTTATCAATATCGGAAAATATTCAAACCGCTCACAGTTAGTGCCAAGCACCGATTTTCCCTTTGCGTCGATAAATTCCGACAGGGTTTTCCCGTTAAATTCCCCGCCGCAGATAACGCTCTGCCCGTCCTTATGGCAGGACAGCTCCCATGATTCGGCTATCTTGTCCGAATCCAGCTTTTTCCCATACTCCTCGCGGAGACGGTTTCCCCCCCAAAGATAATCCTTGCAGGGCGCAATCAGTTTTAAGATCATGGTTTCCTCCTTATTTGGATTTGAAATTTTCCGCGACCCGCCTGAATACGCAACACTTCGATTCGCTGCGTGTTGTGCACTCAGGCTCTCGCGAGAAATTTCCCGCGCGGGTCAAACGCCGCTCTTTTTGAATGTTACTTTTTTGCTTAAGCCGTATACCGTTTAACGGCGTTTTTATTGAATGTCAGTATCCAAGCTCATGATTTACGATTATGACCTTTATCCTGTTGGGTACTCTCTGCTGTGCCAGTCTTACATAGGAGCAGCATATCCTGCTGTCGCTGTGACAGTGAGCGCATTCCCCTGTCCTTGCGCAGGGTGTGTCGCACTCCAGCCGCACGGTGTTTTTGGGAGCCGCAACCGTTTCAACACGTTTTACCGCCTCCGCCATATCCTTTACTATTTTGTTTATTCCCGCCACAACGATTACCTGCCGCGGTCCGAAAATCATGGCGGAAACGCGGTTTCCGTTGCCGTCCACATTGTACAGTTCGCCGTCCTCGGTGAGAGCGTTGGTGCTTGAAATAAAGGTATCGGAGTTAAACGCGGCGCGCATTATCTCCTCTACCTCTTCTCTGTCCTGCGCGGCGGAGCGGTCGAGAAAAGCTCCCGAGAACTCCTCCTCAAGCATTTCCGTGACCCCGCTCTCCCTAAGCGTCATTGAGCCGCCGATGGTAATAAGCTTATCATTCTTGACCAGTTCGCGGATTATCACCTTGAGCTGATCGCAATTTTCCACATAGAAAGGCTTCATCTTGTTGCGCTTAAGCGCCGCCATAACCCCTTCTATCCTGCTGTCAATTGGCATTTCCGTCCACTCCTTATAATTGAAAGCTGTCCGCATAAACGATCAGCGCTTGCCATGCAAAGCGTTTCCGGCTATGCGGACAGGTTATTTTCGCCTTAGTCCTGACCTGTTTTCTGTTTGATGGTGACTATGGAATTATCAGAAATTTCAAAGCCTCCGTTCACGTATTCACCGTAGGGAACATAGTACTCCGCGGGGGAAGAACCGTATATTATTGTGTTGAGCAGAGCCGCCTTGTGTGCGGAATAATCCTCCTCAGTTATACTGCTGTCCTGCGCGTCAATGAAATGGCGGGAGTAGCTGTCGAGCAGCGAGCTGTCCGCGTAAGAATAATTCTGATTTACAAGAGAGGAAAGCACATCGCCGATAATATTGAAACGGTAGGATTCACCCTCCTCAAAATCCGCCAGCATTATATATCTGTAACAGGATTCGGGCGAGAAAAGCTGTGAACCCGCGTTAAACGTATCCGCCTCTATACCGTCCTGAACGATTATGGTCTTGGGGACGCTGTAACGAACATTACCGTAAACCGAAAGAAAATCCACAAAGCTCTCTCGTGTAAAGGTAACATAATTATCCAGCTTTATCCCGATGATATCCCCAATGGCTGATATTATACCTTCTCCGCCCTGAGCGGAGTAAATATTGGGAAGGCTTCTCCCCTCGGCAGTCATACTGATACCCTCTGGTATGGGTATAAATGACAGTCTGCTTTCCACAGCGTCATATGCGACTATCACATACAGCTCGGGACTATCCTCCGCACTTTTTGAAAGCATTATGAGCGTATTGAAATTATGCTCGGCAATGGGGGTAAAGCTTTCAGACAGCTCACCTGCGGAGTTCAGCCCCACCTCCCGTGTTCTTTCGGGAAACAGATACCACCTGAAAGTGAATATAACCATAATAACAAACGCTGTTGTTACCACAAACGCCAAAAGATAAATATACCAGTTGCTTTTTCTGCGAACAGCCATAAATGATCCTTTCCCATAGCCCGTCCATTATATGCGCACATGCCTGACAGACTTTAAAGCTCCGCGGAAATTTAAGCAGATCCGCAAAAAGCTATTGAATTTTTGTAAAATATGTAATATAATTTAGTTGTAACATCAAGTGAGAAAATCAGAAGCGCCGCACGCATGTTGCAAAAGCCCGCGCGGACCGTCATACTTCTTACTTCTGACATCTTGATTATAGTATAGCACATTTTATTTAAAATTTCAAGGGGTGTAGAAATGAACAACGGGGACAATTTTTATCGCAGGACATGGGCGGAAATCGATCTGGACGCCCTGAAGGGAAATGTCCGGGTTATATCGGAGCTTTCGAACGGCAAGGAAATTATCGCGGTGGTCAAGGCGAATGCCTACGGACACGGCTCCGTGCCCTGCTCAAAGGCTCTTAATGATATGGGCATAACCCATTTCGCTGTGTCCAACCTGCGGGAGGCGCAGATACTTACCGAGGGCGGAATAAAAGGGGACATTATTATTTTCGGATACTGCGACGTTCCGTCGGTTATGGAGAACCTTGACAAGGGGTATATTTTCACAGTAGGTTCAACGGAATATGCCGAGGAGCTATCGGATGCGGCGCTTAAGCGCGGCATAAAGGTAACTGTGGATATAAAGCTGGATACGGGCATGAGCCGCGTGGGCATATCCACCGAAAGCGAGGCGGATCGCATCCTGTCGCAGAAGGGACTGAACTGCCGCGGCGCTTACACTCATTTCGCGGTGGCGGACAGCCTTGAGCCGCAGAATATGGATTTTACAAGAAAACAGCAGGCCGCGCTCGAATCGCTCTGCAAAAGCAAGGGATTAAAAATGCACTCCCAGAACAGCGGCGGGATAACCTGCCACAGCGGGTTTGACGGAGATTTCGTGCGTGCGGGAATAATGCTGTACGGGCACAGGGGCGACCTCTCCTGCCCCATTCCCGACGGGGTAAAGCCGCTTTTCAGCCTGAAAACCGTGGTGTCGCAGCTAAAGACCGTCGCCGAGGGAACGACCGTAAGCTACGGACGCACCTTTACGGCGCAGCGCGAAACGGTTCTTGCTATGATACCCTGCGGCTATGCCGACGGCTTCAACCGACATCTTTCGGGAAACTGGAGCTGCCTTGTGAACGGAAAGCCCGCGCCCGTATGCGGCAGAATTTGCATGGATCAGGCGGTGCTTGATGTTACGGATATACCCGATATAAGTGTTGGCGATATTGTAACGGTTTATTCAGATAAGCCCGAAGATGTATGCTCACTGGAAAAGGCGGCGGCGCAGAGCGGCACGATAAGCCATGAAATATTGTGCTGCATAAGCGCGAGAGTGCCGCGCGTGTACGTTAAGGTCGGCAAAACGGTCGATATTGCTTTTTACGGCTGATAAAAAATATTAAGGCGTTTCGCCGGCGCAGGAATTTTCCACAAGCTAACAATTGTCATTCAAGAACAATAGCGCGGTTTTTTTAGCCTGAAGCAGGTGTTTTCAAACACCCGCTGATTACAGCTTGAAATCAAGAAACAGCCGCGGTACAATAAATATGACAAATCGTTATTTTGAGAGAAGGCATTTAATGAAGATTGTGAAAATAAATCAGCAAAATATTTCGGATATAAACAAGGCAAATCAGCCATTTAAAATTATCGGAAGGATAAACCCATCATATGTCAACGGAATATGGACATATACGGAAGAAATATATGAATATTCCGATATGAAAGCATATCCGGATAGCGCTTGGGATTATGAAGCCTATATAAATAATCCTGACAAAACTATTTTTTTGCCTATTCTGATACTGAATGCGTCGGACAGATTATTCTGAAAAGCGACTGGAACGGATATGCCCTTGTTGAGGATATTTGCGTTGCAGAATCGACCAGAGGTCAGGGAATAGGCACTAATTTAATCGGAAAAGCAATTGAATGGGCTAAAAGCCACGATTTAAAAGGATTAGCGTTGGAAACACAGGACAATAATTTGCCGGCGTGCCGATTCTATGCAAAATGTGGCTTTGTAATCGGTGCAGTCAACACGATGCTTTATAAGAACTTTGATAATGATGAGATCGCAGTTTTTTGGTATTTGCTGTTTTAGGATTTATCCGTCGGTAATCCATCATGGACAGCCGCCTTTTCAGTTGTGATGAAAGAAAAATTATAGACATTTACCAACACAAAAGGCAAAAGGGAAAAAATCTTCTTTGCGAACCGAGCAAAAATCAGGCTATAAGCCGAAAGCTTATGCGTTTCCGAATTGTGCACTATTCGGACTGTCGGTTCATTTTCCCGCCTGTCCCGCATAGAATTTGGTATGATAGAGTTAAAGGTACGGAAAACCGCACTGCGGCTGGATTTTACATTTTTCGCTGCGGTAGCGTTTTTTCTTATGACGGATAATACCGATTTCGGGATAATAGCCCTGCTGAGCTGCGCCGCGCACGAACTGGCGCATTTACTTGCGATGAAGCTTTGCGGCGCGGAAATAACGGCGGTAACGCTTTACGGCGCGGGAATAAAAATAAAGTCGGACAACGCGGAAAGTCTTTCGGCAAAGCGGCAAAGCGCGATTTATTCGGCGGGCTGTATAATGAACTTCGCGCTGGCGGCAGTGCTGTGGGATGCCGAAGCTCACGCGGCGGCGCTGATAAATCTGTTCACGGGGCTGTTCAATCTGCTGCCGATAGGGGAACTTGACGGCGCGCGGCTGCTTAAGGCGGCGGTGATACGCGCTTTTCCCGCCGAACGCGTGGATACGGTCATGACAATAGCCGCCGCTGCTTCCGCAGTAGCGGCGGCAGCCTTTGTTCTGCTGTTCGGCGGAGTATCATTCGGAATGATAGCGGCGGTTATTTATATAGGAGTGCTGGCTGTAATAGGAGATCAACCATGAGCCGCAACCTAAAAAACACATCAATGTAATGTCGCCGCATCTGAATTTCGACCGTTTTCCGCAATGGCACTCCATTCGCTGACACTCACTCTACGCAATTGCGGGAATCTTGAAATTCTTTTAAATTATTTACTTCTCGTCAATATAATTTAAAAGCAATTAATATAGCAACCATTTACAGCCTTAAATCTGAAATGCGGCTCAAAACTCCCACTTGACAGATTTTGAAAAAAATGTTATAATATTTTTGACCGACTGAGGTTGGCAATTATTAAGAATTAAGGAGTTAAAATTATGAGGTTTGAAATTAAAGGCGAGCCGCTTCCCGTCGTAATCGTGTATCTTGATGCTAACGAAACTGTCAATTGCCAGAAAGGCGCAATGTCATGGATGACGCCGAATATGAAGATGGAAACACATACAGGCGGAATCGGCAAAGCGTTCAGCAAAATGTTCTCGGGCGAATCCATTTTTACCAATACTTATATTGCCGAGGGCGGACCGGGCATGATCGCTTTTGCTTCCAGCTTCCCCGGCTCAATTATCCCGTTTGATATCAGCAAGGGTGATATGATCGTGCAGAAGTCGGGCTATCTTGCTTCTCAGCCCACGGTCGAGCTGTCTATCGCGTTCCAGAAGAAAATTGGCGCGGGCTTCTTCGGCGGCGAGGGCTTCATCATGCAGAGGCTTCACGGTCAGGGCATGGCGTTCGTCGAAATAGACGGATATGTTGTAGAGTACGACCTTCAAGAGGGTCAGCAGATGCTTATAGATACGGGATATCTCGCGGCTATGTCAAGCACCTGCAAGATGGATATCCAGCAGGTAAAGGGAATAGGTAACGTGCTATTCGGCGGAGAGGGTCTGTTTAACACCGTGGTAACAGGTCCCGGCAAAATTTACCTCCAGACAATGCCCATCAGCAACTTTGCGGGCGCGGTCGCTTCTGTTATCCCGAGAAGCTGATTTGAGAGCAAAATATCGTAAATATAATGAGGCGGCTTGTTTTGCAAGCCGCCTCAGTCCATATATAAAGGTTGACCTAAGGGGGATTATTAAAAAAATTTTAAAATTTCCGCAAGCACGCTCCGTATGCTTCGCTCACTACGCGCGATTGCGGAAACTGGTCAGAATTTGCTTCGCAAATTCTGACACTTCTTGAAATTTCATGCGGTGACATTGCGCTGTATTAACTCTTTCAGCTCACCATCTGAGCAGTATACAGCTTATAGTAATCTCCCTTTTTCGCCATAAGCTCATCATGCGTTCCCGCTTCGGTTATGCCCTTGTTGGAAACATACATTATCCTGTCGCAGCTGCGGATAGTGGACAGGCGGTGCGCAATGATAAAAGATGTGCGCCCTTTCAGAAGATGATCCAGCCCGTTCTGAAGATACCTCTCGGTCTTGGCGTCGATAGAGGACGTAGCCTCGTCCAGCACCAGTATCTTCGGGTCGGAAACTATTGTTCTCGCGAACGCAAGAAGCTGCTTCTGACCCTGCGAAAGCCCCGTGCCGCGCTCGTTCACCTCGGTGTCATAGCCATCCTTAAGCGACATGATATAGTCATCGATGCCCACTATCTTACAGGCGGCACGCACCTCATCAAGGGTAGCGTCAAGCCTGCCGTAGCGCACGTTGTCTATCAGCGTTCCGCTGAAAATAAAGCTGTCCTGAAGCATTATTCCCATCTGCGAACGCAGCGATTTCAGCGTGACCTTTGAAATATCGCTGTCATCTATCCTCACTCTGCCGCCGTTGATATTGTAAAAGCGCGATATGAGATTTACTATCGTCGTTTTTCCCGCGCCGGTCGGTCCGACAAGCGCTATGCTCTCCCCCGCCTTAACGTCAAAGGAAAGGTTTTCAAGGATATTTATGCCCTCTTCATAAGCAAAGGTAACGTCCTCAAAATGAACGTCTCCCTTTATCTCGGGCATCTCCGACGCGTCGGGAGCGTCATCGACGGTCACCGGCTCGTCCATCATTTCAAAAATTCTTTCAAGATACGCCACGGCATTGATAAACGTATTCATAAGGTTTGAAAGGTTCATCAACGGCTGCCAGAACCGAGCGGAGTAATCCGTCATTGCAAGAATCGTACCGAGCGACAGCGTACCCCTGAACGCGAGAAGTCCCACCGCGAAAATGCCTGCGCGCACCGCTATAGATACGGTATCGGTAACGGGCCATACAAGGTTGGAGAACTTGACCGCCCTCATCCACGACTTGCGGTAGGCGTTCGCCAGTTTGTCGTTTATCTCCTCGTTCTCGTCCTCGCGCGTGAACATCTGGGATATTTTTACACCCACGATGCTTTCATGAAGGTAGGCGTTGAGGTTGGAGCTTTTGTTGGATACGCTCTGCCACGCCTTGCGCTGACGGTTCTTTATAAACAGCATTACCGCCGCGTACAGCGGAAGCCCCGCCATGGTTATCAGCGCCAGCTGCCAGCTTACAAAGAACATGAATATCGTTATGAAAACAAGGTTGAATATCTCCAGAATAAAGTTTATCAGACCGTTCGTCATAAGGTCGGAAATGGAATTTATGTAGTTGATTATTCTTGTGAGTATCTTGCCGTGAGGACGGCTGTCATAATACTCAAAAGACAATCTCTGCATATGCTCGAACAGATCCCTGCGTATATCGTAAACTATATCCTGACCGACCTTGGTCATCATCGTGGAGCGTATTTTCGAGAAAATAACGCTCACCACTATGCACAGCAGCACTCCCAGACCGCTTAAAAGAAGCTGGGGAATGGTTTCGGTGCTTTCCATGTAGTTATCTATCGCGTTCTGAACGATAAGCGGAGAAAGAAGCCCGATAATAACCGCGACAGCGCTCAAAGTAAGCGACAGCGCAATCCTGCCCTTGTATTTTCCCGCGTAAACCAGCGAGCGCTTTAAGTGACGTATGTCAAACGGGGTCTCAAGCTGCTCATCAATATCAAATTTATTTCGTGCCATTATCCTGCCCCCCTTTAAGTCTGCAAATCATAAACCTCGCGGTAGTAGCCATTTTGTTTAATAAGCTCATCGTGGCTGCCCTGCTCGATTATCCTTCCGTTTTCCAGTACAATTATCTTGTCAGCATAACGTGCTGTGGAGACCCTCTGCGCTATGATAAGCTTTGTGCAGGGGAAATCCAGATCGGCGAGTGCCTCCTGAATATGTTTTTCGGTTTCAAGGTCTACCGCCGAGGTGGTGTCGTCGAGAATAAGTATCGCGGGCTTTATCGCAAGCGCTCTCGCAAGAGATATTCTCTGCTTCTGACCGCCCGACAGACCGACTCCGCGCTCTCCCACTATCGTATCGTAGCCGTCCGAGAGCTTTCGGATAAACCCGTCCGCGTCCGCCGCCTTCGCCACCTTCACAACGTCCTCCTCGGGCATCGAGGTGTCTCCGAAGCTGATATTACCGTCAATAGTATCCGAATAGAGCAGCACGTCCTGTGTGGCAACGCCGATATTTCCGCGCAGCTGCTCCAGCTTAAGCAGGTTGACGCTTACGCCGTCCACCCTCACCTCGCCGTCCGTAGGGTCATAAATTCGGGGTATAAGCTCCGTAAGAGCGGTCTTGCCCGAACCCGTTTCACCCATAAGCACCACCGTTTCGCCCGGGTTTATCGTAAAGCTCACATCGTCAAGAACCTTTGTGTCCCCATAAGCAAAGTTTACATGGTCAAACTCTATCTTACCCTCAAAGCGCTCTGGTTTGTCCACCGCGTCGGAACGGGTGACGATACGTGGGCTTCCGTAGTATATCTCAATTATCTTGTTAGCCGAAGCGGTAAAGCGCTGAAGATCGTTTACTATGTTTCCGAGAGTTCTCATAGGGTTGGACAGCGTCCAGATAAGTCCCGCGAACGCGGTGTATTCTCCGAAGCTTATTCTCCCGCCGATAACGAACAGACCGCCGCAAACCAGCATTACAATTGACAGGGACTGCGCCGTTACTTCAAGAAACGGGAAGAATTTCAGCCATGTAAACGCCGCCTTTTTGGTAGCCTCGCAGTATTCCCTGCTTATTCCGTCGAATTTTTTTATCTCGTGCTCCTCGCGCGCAAACGCCTTTATAACACGATTTCCCGAAATGTTTTCCTCCGCGGCGGTGTTCATTCGCGACAGCCTTTCGCGCTGCTCCACATACATCGGACCGACCTTCCGTTTTAGCAGCCATGTTATCAGCAAAATTACGGGGGTAAGAGCAATAAGGCAAATCGCCATCAGCCAGTCTATCGAAAAGAAGAAGATAAGCGACGCGCCGAACAGCACCACGCACTCCACCATCGCCTTTATTATCCAAGCCACCGAGTGCCTTACCATCTCAAGGTCACCGGAAACACGGGTCATGATATCTCCCGTACGATAGAAATTGTAAAACCGCGCGTCCTGATCCTCTATATTCCTGAAAAGCACTTTTCTAACGCGGTATATAAGCGACTGAGAAGACATCTCAAACAGCATAGCGCTGCCGTATTCTATAATTCCCCTCAGCACCGTAAATCCCACCATTGCCGCCAGCATGAGTATCAGAGTATCGCTGTGGTGCTCTAAGTTATACAGCGCGTTCTCATTGATTATAAACGTATCCGTTATCTGTGAAGTAAAATAGGGCGTGATTATAAACATTGACGTACAAAGCACCAACAACAGCAGACCGCATATGTACTTAAATCGGACACCCTCCATATTCTTCCATAACCATCTGAATAGGAACATACTTATCCTCCTTATTTTAAAGAATTTTCCTCACCGTCCCAACAACGCTTCGCGTCGTTGGGACTATCCGGCTGATAAAGCTCCGCTCCACTTCGTTCCGCTGCACTTTATCAGCCGATTGCGGAAAATTCATGCGTGGGCGTTCACTTTATCATGGCTTTCTTTGTCATTGCTCTGCAATCTTTCATGGCTGCGAATTGCATAATAAACTAAATTTAACCTAAAAAATGCCAACAGAAAACAAATTCATTAAACAACAGCACATTAAACTTTTTCAAACATTAAGTTAAATTATATCAGAAATTTCGGAAAAGTAAAGGGGATTAATGAAAAAACCTGCACAAAAATGAACATCTGTGTAATGCCAAACATAGTAACTTTAACGGCTGCTTATGAAAAAAATTTACCGCCGCATTTGTAATTGCGGCGGCTATCGTTTTTACTGAGTTTTTTCAATTCTGTAATAATAAATATACAGCTTCTGCACCGAGTTTTCCAGAAAATAGTAATGCTTTATATATGGTATCAGCAGCGTCAGAAAAAGCGCCGTAAGCACCAGCAGTCCCGTACCGCCCTTAAGCAGAAACATCATCAGCGCCAACAGGAAAAACACCGCGAACGCCAGCGTCACAAGCAAATGCACTATCCGCTCATGCTGATAAAATCTTATTCGCCTCAGCAGCAGCTCGCGCTCAGCTGCGTTTTCCTCGTCGGTGTGATTTGCCGCAAGGAAGTTCTCAATATAGCTAATATACTCCTTGATCTGCTTTGTCATCGCCAAAATCCCCCGTTGTCACCGCCGAATCCATCGCCTCCAGAGCCAGCGAAGCGTCCTCCCAGTCGCTCATAACCTCCTCCTGCCGCTCACGCAGCCGCTCCAGCTCCTCCGACATCTCCAAAACGCGCTGATAATCCGTCCCCGACACCTCCGACATTTCCTTGGTCAGAGCAGCTATCTTCCCATCAAGCTCCTCAGTCTCTTTTTCTGCTCGGGTTATTCTTGTATTCAGCTTGCGACGCTCGGATTCCCTCTCCTTTTTAAGCTTGTAGTCGTTTGCGCCTGTTTTTTTCGGTAGAGTTTCCTCCCGCTTTGGCGCAGCATTCATTTGCGCGAGCGCATACGCGTCGTAGCTGCCCAGATACTCCTTAACCCCGTCTGGCGTGAGATAATATATTCTGTCCGCCAGCTTGTTGATAAGATAGCGGTCGTGCGAGATTATAAACAGTGTGCCGTCGTAGTTCATCAGAGCGTTTTCCAGCGCTTCGCAGGAGGTTATATCAAGGTGGTTGGTTGGCTCGTCAAGCAGCAGGAAATTAGCTCCCGAAAGCATCAGCTTCAGTATCGCTATCCTTGCCCTCTCGCCGCCGCTCAGCTCGGAAATGCGCTTGAAAACGTCGTCGCCCTTGAACAGAAAGCTTCCCAGCGCCGTTCTCACCGCGGTCTCCGTCATTTTCGGGTACTCGTCCCACACCTCGTCCAGCGCGGTCTTGCTTTCGGTAAGTCCAGCCTGCGCCTGGTCGAAATAGCCCATCTGTACCCGCGTTCCATACTTGTATTCTCCGCAGTCCTGCTCATACTGCCCTATGAATATCCTGAAAAGTGAGGTCTTGCCGCAGCCGTTGCCGCCAAGCAGAAATACCCTCTCGCCCTTTTTGATGTCGATATTCACATTCCTAAAAAGCTGTTTTCCGTCAAAGCCCAGCGCCAGCCGCTCAGCACAGAACACGTCGTTACCGCAGCCGTCGGCGCTTTTAAATTTAAATTTCAGCGCCTCCGGAGCTTCTTCCGGCCTAACAAGCGTCGCTTCAAGGCGGTCAATGGATTTCTGCTTGCTGGCGATGGTAACATAATTGCGCGCTTGATTCCAGCGCTTCTGCTGCTCAATTATCCCCTCGATACGGCCTATCTCTTTCACAGTGGCTTCGTAGACCTTGCGGCGGCGCTCCTGTTCCTCCGCTTTCAGTTCCAGAAAGCGGGTGTAATTTCCCTTGTAGCAGTCAATATGCCCGTTTTCCAGCTCAATGGTGCGGTTGGTAACCTTGTCCAGAAAATAGCGGTCATGCGAGATAACTATATAAGCGCCGCGGTAATCCTCCAGAAATTTTTCAAGCCACTCCACGGATTGAATGTCAAGGTGGTTGGTAGGCTCGTCCAGCAGCAGCAAATTCGCGTCGGAAAGCAACAGCTTTGCCAGCTGCAGCTTGGAGCGCTGCCCGCCGCTGAGCTTGTCTACCGTAAGCGCGAAATCTCGTTGTGTAAAGCCCAGACCCGTCAGCGCCGAGGCGGTGCGGCTCTTGTAGGTAAGCCCGCCCTCACGCTCGAACCGCTCCGAGAGAAGTGTTTGCCTTTCTATTATCTCGGAAGCGCAGCTGCCTGCGTCTATTCTGTCGTGTATCTCCTCAAGCTCAAGCTCCATATCCTCCAGCCGCGAGAAAACAGTCAAAGCCTCATCATAGAGCGTCTTTTCGGAGGAATTGCAGGCAAACTGCTCCATAAAGCCCATTTTGCAGCTGCCCGCCATGTGTATGCTCCCCTCATCGGGGATATGCTCTCCCTTCAAAATACGGAAAAGCGTTGTCTTACCGCTGCCGTTTACGCCGACAAACCCCGCCCTGTCCGCGTCGTATATTTCAAAGTTTACGTCCGAAAACAGCTCTCTGTCAGCAAACGACATGGCAATATTATTTAAGCTCATTAAAAGCATTTTAATGCTCCTCAATTTAAAAAGAATTTTTCGCGAACCAATCAAGTAAGCTGACCCATATAGTCTATACATAAATTTCTCGAAAGCCGGTAAAAACGCTCCACCCGCTTTGCGGGCGGAGCGTTGCTGCCAAGACTAACTTAATACGCCGTAAAGCGACGTATTAAGCAATTCGGGAAATTATTTTAAATAATTTGCTTAGGGCGTATCTGAAAACAAAGCAATTTTGTACAATTTCGCAGAAAGCGCCGCAATTAGCAGAAGTCTTGCAAATTGCGACTTTTCAAACAGCCCATAGGATAGCCGATTATTCAAAGCCCTTTATCTTGTTGGGCGCGTATTTTGTATTTACCAGATAATCGTCCTGCTCAACGGAATACTCAGCATAGGCGGTTTTCAGAATCTCCTCAAACTCGTCTGATTTCAGCGCGTTCAAAACCGTCCGTTTGATATTCTCTTTCCATGTTTCTCTGGTGGTGATATCCTCACGGGCTATTATAAAGCAGGAATCTTCCTGCTCCAGAAGCACGGCTTTCCCGTCCGCCTCGGCGTTCCATATATACTCCACTACCTCCGCGTTCAGAGAAGAGCTTGTACTTTCACGATTCAGTATCGTATCCAGCTGGTCTTCAGTCTTCTTTTCCACCGTTACGGCATCGACAGCTTCCTGAACAAACTTGTCACGATCGTCGGGGCGCGCCTCCGCCGTCATCTCATCGTATTCGTCCTCGGCGTTCACCTGAGCCTCATTCTGAGCGTTTTTAAGGTCGACTTCATAGCGGATATCCGCAAAGTTCTCGCCGCCGTTCAGTCTGTCAACATAGCTCTGAGCCAGATCCTTGACAGCCTGAATCTCCAATTCCTCTTTCAGCATAAGCCCCTGATAGTCCTTATACTCAAGCTCGATAATTCTTGCCGCCGCGTAATTTTCCGTGATATGCGCGTTAAAATCCTCCTCGGAAACTGGGGTAACGCCGTCGGTATCATAATAATGCAAGAAAAGCTCGTTTGACAGGTCGTCGGCAATGTATATATCCTTTATGGAATCCCTGCCTATGCCTATGGAATCGTAATATTCACCAACCGTGTCAGTTCCGTAAAGCATCTGTGCGTAACCATTCTCATCGTTCCACATGGAGTTGACCTGCTCGTTCAGCTCCTTTGTCTGCTCGTCGGTGAGAGCTATTCCGTTCTGCTCACAAAGACGGTGTACCGCCACAATTCGCTTTACACTGTCCATAGCTTCTCTTTTTACCCAGTTTTCAACAGTTTCACCGTCAACGGTTTCCTTAAAAATATCCGCTATCTCACTTGTGTCGCCATATTCCTTGCGGTCCTCGGTTATCTCGGTGTGTGCCCTCTGAAGAGCGTTCAGCTCACTGTACAGATACACCCCGTTCCTTACGTCAACACCGTCAATCTTCATAAGATAGCCCGCATCCGCGCATCCGCAAAGCGAAACCGCCATCACCGCCGCTGCCGCGGCAGCCGTAATTTTCCTGTTATATTTCATTTTACAGTCCTCCTGAATTATAATTATGCCGTTATTTTACATTTTTATCAAGACTCGCTCGTCTGAGGAGTATAGTCGGAATACTTCACCGAAAGCAGCGTATTCTTGCCCTCCCAGCGGCTGATGGTATATTCCATATACTTTTCCGGAGATGTTTCCATACCGCTTATTCCCGCGACAGCCGCCACCGACGGCGGAAGGTAGCCCACCGTGAGCGTGTATATGCCCTGCGATTCATTCATGTCTATTATAACAGGCGAGTAGGTCAGATACCGCGTGTTTTTTGATGCGGAATAGGTATGGTTTTCCTCATCATAAACAAATCTTACTTCAGCCGAGCCGACCGTCTGATGCTCCAGCGTTACCGACGAGCCGAATATCTCACGGCAGGAGGCGAGCACGTCGTACTCGGGTATCGTAAGCCCCATCATTCCTTCGCTTTCATACGGCGAGGTATCCTTGTTTATAAGGATATTCCATATCGCGCTGTTAAGCATGGCGGTATTTCTAAGCTCCGAGGTATTCTCAAAGGTTGGAATATCGTTGATGACAACAGGAAAGATAAACTGCGCAAACTCATTTTTAAGAGAAGTGTTGTCCATAAGATTCCCCGTGCAGTCCACCGCAAAGCGAACAGTGGAAAAGCAGCCGACTATCGCCATAATTATCACAAAAACCGCGAAGATAAAGAAAAATCTTCTCGGCTTGGTCTCAGCGGCAACCTCGTTTTCCGTTTCCGCGCCCAGCTCCGCTATGTTGCTTTCTATTTCGGTGTCGCTCTCCAGTGTTCCGAAAAGCTGATTTATTACCGCTCCGTCCGCTCCGCGGGAAGCTGAATCAGCCGCGTTTTCACGTTTTTTCTTTGTCATTTTAGCTCCTTATCTGACCGTTGCCATTTATAAGATATTTATATGTGGTTATCGCTTCAAGTCCCATAGGACCGCGCGCGTGCAGCTTTTGGGTGGATATGCCTATTTCCGCGCCAAGACCAAATTCAAAGCCGTCGGTAAAGCGCGTGCTGGCGTTCACATAAACCGCCGCTGCGTCAACACGGCTTCTGAATTTCTCTGCGTTTTCAAAGCTTTGGGTAACTATGCACTCGCTGTGCTTCGTGCCAAACCTGTTGATATGCTCGATAGCCTCGTCCACGCTGCCCACCACCTTTGAAGAGAGCTTGTAGTCGAGAAACTCCGCTGCGTAATCACTGTCATCTGCAATTTTATCTGTGCGGATAAGCTTTGAGGTTCTTTCGTCGCCTATAACCGACACCTTTCCCTGCCAAAGCTCGTCCAGCTTCCCGAAAAACTCGGGAGCAGCCTTCTCATGTACCAGAATGCTCTCTATGGCGTTGCACACCGACGGGCGCTGTGTTTTCGCGTTGTTTACGATATTCACGGCCATATCTATATCCGCGCTTTCGTCAACGTACACATGACAGTTGCCCTCTCCCGTCTGTATAACCGGAACGGTAGCGTTGTTCACCACGGCTCTGATAAGCCCGCCGCCGCCGCGCGGAATAAGAAGGTCGATATAATTGTTGAGCTTCATCATGGCGTTTGCGGTTTCACGGGAGGTCTCCTCGACAAGCTGAATGCAGTCCTTAGGTGCACCCACCGAGGACACCGCGTTTCTCATAAGCATTGTCAGCGCCTTATTTGAGTTTAACGCGTCCGAGCCGCCGCGCAGTATCACCGCGCTTCCTGCCTTAAAGCAGAGCGCCGCCGCGTCCACCGTAACATTGGGCCGGCTCTCGAAAATAATGCCTATAACCCCCATCGGAACGCGTTTCTTTACCACCTGAAGCCCGTTGGGCAGGTCGCCGCCGCCAAGCACCTCTCCTATTGGGTCAGGCAGGGCGATTATGCCCTCAATCCCCACCACCATAGAGCGTATGCGGCTCTCGTTTAATGTAAGGCGGTCTATCATCGCCTCGCTCATTCCGTTTTTCCGCGCGTTCTCGATATCGCGTTTGTTCTCCGCTATGATATATTCCGTATTTTGATTGAGCAGCCGCGCGATTTCACCCAGCGCGAGATTTTTGACCTTCGTCCCGCACCCTGCGAGAAATCCCGACGCTGCCTTTGCATTTGCCCCCAGCTCTTCAATATACTCCATGTTCCGCTCCTTATTTAAAAAATTTCAAAATTTCCGTTTTGCATACTCCGCACTGCTGCGCAGCGCTCCGTATACATAGCGGAAACCGCGCAGCATTTGCCGTTCGTCAAATGCGCGACTTTTTGAAATTTCATGCGCGGGCGCTTTGACCCTCGTCTTTAAAATATGCCGTTTATTACCCAATTACACATTGCTCAATGAAATCAGTTTTCCGCTGGCTTGTTTCGCACAAATCATTGTCTGATGGGATTTTCCGCCGCCTTAAAATATGTACAGCGAGGCTCTCCCTCAAATATCTCATACAGCAGCGAGGGGCGCTCATTACCGATAATAAGCGTATCTATTCCCGCCTCTGTGGCTATCTGCGCCGCCTCTATCTTTGTGAGCATTCCACCCGTTCCCAGACTGCTGCCTGCGCCGCTCGCCAGCGAAATTATATCGGGATTTATCCTGTCCACTTCGGGGATTATCTTCGACAC
>CAJTMU010000038.1 GCA_910577365.1 uncultured Oscillospiraceae bacterium
ATAGGTCAGGGCATAGAGTTTGACTACTGCTCGGTTCACTGCGTGTGGACGCTCAAGGAAGAGGGCTGTGAGGCGATCATCTGCAACAACAACCCCGAAACGGTCTCCACCGACTTCGACACGGGCGACAGGCTGTATTTCGACCCGCTCACCCGCGAGGACGTTGAAGCGCTGATAGCGACCGAAAAGCCCTATGGCTGCGTTGTACAGTTTGGCGGACAGACCGCGATAAAGCTCACCAAGCATCTTACCGATATGGGCGTGCGCATTCTCGGAACGAGCGCGGAGGATATCGACGCGGCGGAGGACAGGGAACTGTTCGACGAGCTGCTCGAGAAATGCGGCATACCCCGTCCCAAGGGCGAGACCGTATTCACCACCGAGCAGGCGCTTAAGGCGGCAAACGAGCTGGGTTATCCTGTGCTGCTGCGCCCCTCCTACGTTTTGGGTGGACAGAACATGATAATCGCCCACTGCGACAACGACGTGGATGAATACATGAAGATAATTACCGCCACCGAGCTTGAAAATCCCGTGCTTATAGATAAGTACATGATGGGTACCGAGGTAGAGGTGGACGCTATCTGCGACGGGGAGGACTTCCTTATCCCGGGTATTATGGAGCATATCGAGCGGGCGGGCGTTCACTCGGGCGACTCTATCTCGATATACCCCGCGCGCACTCTCTCGGAGCACATCAAGCGCGTAATAATCGACTACACCGAAAAGCTGGCTAAGGCTCTTCACGTTGTGGGACTGGTAAATATACAATATGTCGTTTACAATCACGAGGTCTATGTCATAGAGGTAAACCCGCGCTCCTCAAGAACAGTGCCGTATATAAGCAAGGTAACGGGCGTTCCCATGGTGGACCTCGCCACAAAGATAATTCTTGGCAAAAAGCTTAAGGATATGGGCTACAAGAGCGGTCTGCACCCCGTGGGGGACTATGTGGCGGTCAAGGTGCCTGTGTTCAGCTTTGAGAAGCTGCACGACGTTGACAATCAGCTCGGACCGGAGATGAAATCCACCGGTGAATGTTTGGGTATCGCCAAAACGTTCAGCGAGGCTCTGTTAAAGGGACTTATTGCAGCGGGCTACAAGCTGTTTGACAAGGGCGGCGTGCTGATATCCGTAAAGGACAGCGACAAAAACGACGTTATCGAGATAGCAAGCCGCTTTGAGGAGCTTGGTTTCAAGATATACGCAACGGGCGGCACGGCTTCGGTGCTCAACAGAAACATGATAGCCGCAAACCACGTTTACAGGATAAGCGAGAATAAAGAGCCAAACGTTATCTCAATGCTGGAAAGCGGGGAGATTCAGTATGTCATCTCCACATCGGAAACGGGCAGAAAACCGTCTCTGGACAGCGTGCGTATGCGCAGAAAAGCGGTGGAGCGCTCAATCGCCTGCCTTACCTCGATAGACACCGCAAACGCGCTGCTGGACTGTCTGGAAATGCACAAAACGGTGGACGATATCGAGTTGGTGGATATCACAAAAATATGATTGCTAAAAAGTGCAGGTAAAATAGGATTGTTTTTATTTCGGCTTTCTTGCTTTGTTAATTTTAATTTATTGCGCAGCTTGAATTGAGGCATAAACCCTTCTGTAAGTGGTAAAACAAAACCTTTGATTTGGCAGCGCTCACGCGCTTTGTTGCTGATGTACTCTAAGTGAGTGTGCTGTCGATAATTAAACATTTTTGTACTCACCCAAAATCAGGGATTAAAGGCGCTGAAAGCCAACGTAAAGTGAACACCCACGCATGAATTTTCCGAAAGCCTCTGTGGAAGCTCCGTTTCGCTGCGCTTCCACAGAGGGCTAACGACAACGCAAAGCGTTGTCGTGGTTCGGAAAATTCTTTTAAATTAAGGAGATTTTATGAAGATCGCCAAATACCCGGTAAAATATAAATATAAGGTGGCTCGGCTAATAAGCGATGTTTTTTCGCTGGGGCTTGCCGTGCTGATAGCATCGGTGACGGTTTACTTTCTGCAAAGCTATGAGTATATGCTGCAAAGAATCGGCACAGATAACGTGGAGATACTGACAGAGCAGTACAACAGCGGGCTTGAGTGGCAGCGCTGGCTGGCACTGATATTCCCCGCGCTTGTTCTGGCGCTTTTTGCGGCATATATAATTCTCACGCTGAAATCACACCCGTTTAAGCGATATAACGTCACCAAGATGAACGCGCAGCAATGCTGGAACGTTTACGCAATGTGCGCTTCGCTATGCAAGATACCTGTTTTAATGGGTATTTTTGATGTGATGTATATCTTTCATCAGAATATGCTGGGAGGAAACGAAATTCCCTTCAGCTTTCAGCTTGTTCTCGAC
The DNA here is from genome assembly GCA_910577365.1 of uncultured Oscillospiraceae bacterium. GTDB lineage: Bacteria > Bacillota > Clostridia > Oscillospirales > Ruminococcaceae > CAG-115. The sequence goes on from CAJTMU010000038.1 coordinate 2,347, forward strand.
GCGATAATAATCGCAATAATAATTCGGCTTGGTATGCACAGAATAAGCAGTATAACGGAGCCTAAGGCGGAAACCGCAGAGAAGCCTGCGGATACCGTAAAGGTCAGAATAAATCCCACCCGCGGTGCGGAGAAACGGGATAACGGACAGGAGGATAAAAAATGAGCATGTTCTGCGATAAATATACCGTTACGGAGAAGAAAACCCTTGCCAAGGAAATATATTCCGTTACGGTAAAAGCGCCCGAAGTCGTTAAGGCGGCAAAACCTGGGCAGTTTGTGACCATAACCGCGGAGGGCTTTTCGCTTCGCCGCCCGATATCCATATGTGAAATCAATAAAGCTGAGGGTACGCTGCGCCTTGTTTTTGAGGTTCGCGGAAAGGGAACTGAGCAAATAGCCCGCATAAACGTCGGGGATAATCTGGATATCCTCGCTCCGCTTGGCAACGGTTTCAAAATCCCCGACGAAAAGCGTGTGATAGTAGTCGGCGGCGGTATCGGAGTGCCGCCACTTCTGGACGTCGCCAAAAATGTCGGCTCGCTCTGCACCGCTATACTTGGGTTCAGAAGCTATGAGAAAATCATACTCGCGGAGGATTTCAGGGCATACGGCTGTAATACCGTAATATGCACCGACGACGGAAGCGTGGGGTATCACGGAGTAGTAACACAGCCTCTTGCCGAGGAGCTTGGCAAGGGAGATGTAGGAGTGGTGCTTGCCTGCGGTCCTGAGCCTATGCTGAGAGCTGTTGTAAAGCTCTGTCTTGAAAGGAACGTTCCATGTCAGGTATCAATGGAGCAGAGAATGGGCTGCGGCGTCGGCGCGTGCGTTGGCTGCACCTGTGTGCTTGACCGTGGAGGAAAGGATTATTACGCGAGAGTCTGCAAGGACGGACCTGTATTCGACGCTAAGGAGGTAAAGTTTGATGGCTGATCTGTCTGTAAAAATTGCCGGCGTGGAGTTTCCCAACCCCGTTATCGCCGCTTCGGGAGCTTACGGAAACGGTGAGTGCTACACCGACCTTTATCATTTGTCGCGCTTGGGCGGCATATCCTGCAAGGGCATGACCAGAGAGCCGAAAAACGGCAATCTTCCTCCGCGTATCGCGGAAACTCCCTCGGGTATGCTGAACTCCGTAGGCTTGCAGAACATCGGTGTGCACAGCTTTGTGGACTACTACCTTGATATGGTAAAGCAAGAAGCCAATGTGGTTATTGCAAATATCGCAGGGGCTACTATTGATGACTATGTGGCGGTTGCGGAAACGCTGGACGCGACCAATATTGACATGATAGAGGTAAACATTTCCTGCCCCAATGTTAAGGCTGGGGGAGCTTCATGGGGAATATCCGCGCAGGGAGCGGCGGCTGTCACCGCGGCTGTTCGCAAGGCAACCAAAAAGCCCATAATCATAAAGCTTACGCCGAACGTCACAGACATAACCGAAATCGCGAAAGCGGCAGAGGCGGAGGGCGCTGACTGCATATCCCTTATAAATACCCTGCTTGGAATGCGCATAAACATCAACAACCGCCGCCCGATACTTCACAACAACACAGGCGGACTGAGCGGTCCCGCGGTTTTCCCCGTCGCGGTGAGAATGGTTTGGCAGTGCTACGGCGCGGTCAAGATACCGATAATCGGTCTGGGCGGTATCTCCACATGGGAGGACGCTGTGGAAATGATGCTCGCTGGCGCGTCTGCAATACAGATGGGCGCAGCGATATTCAAAGACCCCTACGCGCCGATTAAAGTAATCGACGGATTGGCGGAGTATATGGATAAAAACGGTATCAAGAGCCTGTCGGAAATAGTCGGGCAGGTGCAGACATACTGATAGAAACTTGAAGTAATAGATAAGAGCCGCCGAAAATCTTTGGCGGCTCTTGACATTTAAAACGTTATAATGTATAATTTTTATTAAGATACTTTTGGACATTCCTACAACACGGAGGTAAGTTTTGTACGACGAATTTGACGAAAAGGCTGTTGACGAGGAAAAGCGCGAGGCGGAGCGCGCAAAAAATAAGCGCCGCAGAAATATCGGATTTATTATCGGTATCATAGGCGCTGTTGTTGAATGGGGAGGCGTCTGCGTTGAATAGATATCTTCTGCACGGTTTGGGTCAGACCCCCGAAAGCTGGAACAAAACACTCGCGGCGCTCGGTGCTCCCGCCGACTGCCCCGATCTGCGCGGGCTGTTGAGCGGAAAAAGCGCTCTGTATCCCGAACTGTACAAGGCGCTTTGCGAATATCTTCCCGCCGACGGAAAATTCAGCTTGTGCGGCTTATCCCTCGGCGGGATACTCGCGCTGAATTACGCGGCGGATTTTCCGTCAAGGGTTCACTCTCTGGTGCTTATCGGCGCGCAGTACGTTATGCCCAAGGCGCTGTTGAAAATCCAGAATGCGGTTTTCCGCTTTATGCCCCAGAAAGCCTTTGCCGATACGGGATTTGATAAACCAGATTTTCTCATGCTGGCAAATTCAATGACAGACCTTGATTTCACCAATCGGCTCGGCGGCATCTCCTGTCCGACGCTGGTCATATGCGGCGAAAAAGACCGCGCCAACATGAAAGCGGCAAAAAACCTCGCGCGGCTTATCCCGAACGCGGAGCTGAAAACCGTCCCCAAATCGGGTCACGAGATAAACATAGACGCTCCCGAAGCGCTGGCGCAGTTAATAAAAGAATTTATATAAAAAGTGCTCCCCCTAAATAGGGGAGCACCATTTAATATCACAGCGAAACTAACTACTGATTACTATTTTCCGGCAACTATCAGTACATACCGCCCATACCGCCCGCAGGCATTGCGGGAGCGGCGGGAGTCTCTTCGGGCTTATCCGCGACAAGCGACTCGGTGGTGAGAACCATTGCCGCAACGGAAGCCGCGTTCTGAAGCGCGGAGCGGGTAACCTTTGCGGGATCTACGATACCCTTCTTTATCATATCGCCGTAGCTCTCGTTGTAAGCGTCAAAGCCGTAGCCGACGGTCTTCTTGCGAACAATCGTGTCAATGATAACAGAACCCTCAAGGCCCGCGTTCAGCGCGATCTGACGTACAGGCTCCTCCAGTGCGCGAAGAACTATCTTAGCGCCCGTCTTCTCGTCGCCGTCCAGCTTCTCAATAACCGCTTCAACGGCAGGCATAGCATTCAGCAGAGCTGTTCCGCCGCCCGCTACGATACCCTCCTCAACGGCAGCCTTGGTTGCCGCGAGAGCGTCCTCGATACGGAGCTTCTTCTCCTTCATCTCCACCTCGGTAGCAGCGCCGACCTTGATAACGCCTACGCCGCCAGCCAGCTTCGCCAGTCTTTCCTGAAGCTTCTCTTTGTCAAACTCGGAGGTGGTATTCTCAATAGCCGCTCTTATCTCATTGATACGACCCTTTATATCCGCGGATTTGCCAGCGCCGTTTACTATGATGGTGTTTTCCTTTGTTACCTTAACCTGCTTAGCGCGTCCGAGCTGAGCTATCTGTGTTTCCTTAAGGTCAAGACCAAGCTCTTCAGTAATAACCTCGCCGCCCGTCAATATAGCGATATCGCGCAGCATTTCCTTGCGTCTGTCACCAAAGCCGGGAGCCTTTACCGCTACACAGGAGAATACGCCGCGCAGCTTGTTGAGAATAAGGTTGGTGAGCGCGTCACCGTCAACATCCTCTGCGATTATTACCAGCCTCTTGCCAGACTGAACTATCTGCTCAAGCAGGGGAAGAATATCCTGAATGGAAGATATCTTCTTATCAGTGATAAGAATGTAAGCGTCGTCAACAACAGCCTCCATCTTGTCAGTATCGGTCACCATATAGGGAGAGATATAGCCGCGGTCAAACTGCATACCCTCAACGACCTCGCTGTACGTTTCGGCGGTCTTGCTCTCCTCCAGTGTGATAACGCCGTCAGCGGTCACCTTATCCATAGCGTCCGCAATCAGTTTTCCAACGGTCTCGTCGCCTGCGGAAACGGTCGCAACTCTCGCGATATCTGCGCTGCCCTGAACTTTTTTGGAGTTGGTCTTTATTTCATCGACTGCCGCGTCAACCGCTTTCTGCATACCCTTCTTGACTATCATGGGGTTAGCTCCCGCGGCGATATTCTTCATGCCCTCGCGCACCAGAGCCTGCGCCAGCAGCGTTGCTGTGGTGGTTCCATCGCCAGCCGCATCGTTGGTCTTGGTAGCGACTTCCTTTACAAGTGCCGCTCCCATATTCTCAAAAGCGTCGTCAAGCTCAATCTCCTTGGCTATCGTAACGCCGTCGTTTGTGATAAGCGGAGCGCCGTACTTCTTGGACAGCACAACATTTCTGCCCTTCGGTCCGAGCGTGATCTTGACAGTATCCGCAAGTGTGTCGATTCCCTTTTGAAGTGCCTTGCGCGCTTCCTCACCGTAAATGATATCCTTAGCCATAAAACTATGTCCTCCTTAGTTACTTTTGTCCCGAATCAGTTCTTTGCGGTCTTTTTCACAGCGGGCTTTTTTTCGGAAGCTTTGGAATCTGTCTCAACCACCGCGAGAATGTCAGATTGTCTGAGTATAGAATACTCAACTCCGTCAACCTTGACCTCATTGCCCGCATACTTTCTTACAAGCACTCTCTCGCCCACCTTGACGTTCATGGTGATCTCCTTGCCGTCCACCATGCCGCCGGGACCTACCGCCACGATTTCCGCAACGCTGGGCTTTTCCTGCGCGGAAGCTGTGAGGATAATGCCGCTCTTAGTGGTTTCCTCAGCCTCTACCATCTTAATAACTACTCTGTCTGCCAATGGTCTGATTGTCATATATGTTTCCTCCTAAAAGATTTTACAGGTATCACATTTAGGGAATCGCTGATTAAAGCGAGGTGTAATACAATCAGCCCCATAAGCTCCCTCGCTTGAAAGGTTCGATTGTGTTCTGATCAGCGCTCTCTTAGCACTCTGTTTTGTTGAGTGCTAATTATATTTTACCCCATATTTTAAAAAAATCAAGGGGTTATTGAAAATTTTTCCGCATTTTCGTGAATACTGACGGATTTTTATTCCAAACAAAGCAGCATATTATAACATTTATACAAATAAAATTATATGTTTTGCATGGAATTTTAGAACTTTAAGCACATAAAACTATGCCTTGGTAATTTTAGCGAAATTCGCCATCAGCTTTTTCTGCCCAACGGTGTCAAAATCTATCGACAGCATGGTGTCGTTACCCATGCGTTTAGCATCAGTTACCGTACCCTCGCCAAAAACATTGTGCCGTACCCTGTCGCCCGCTGTAAAAACCTCTCCCGTAACATGAGGAGAAGCGGTAATGGGCTTTTTTGCAGATTCCTCGGCAAAATAACTCCGCCTTTGCGGTTTCTGCGCGGCAAAGCCTTGGCGCAGCGGTTTATCACCTTGTCGCTCGGTAAGCTCCTCCGGAATTTCCCTTATGAATGTAGAAAGCTTATTTGCTTTGGTCTGTCCATAAAGCATTCTGTAAGTGGTATGTGTCACAAAAAGCCTCTTTTTTGCCCTTGTTATCGCGACATAGGCAAGACGGCGCTCCTCTTCCAGCTCCGACGGCTCGTTAAGGCTCATGTAGCTTGGGAACACATTGTCCTCAGCCGCCACAATAAATACCGTTCCAAACTCCAAACCCTTGGCGCTGTGCATGGTCATAGGCGACACGCGATCGGTCTCAGTATCGTAGCTGTAAAGATCGGACACCAGCGCCACTTGCTCCAGAAAATCCGGCAGCGTTGCCTCGGGGTTTTCCTCCAGAAGCTGCATGGCGTTGGATTTAAGCTCGTTTATATTCTCCAGACGCGCAGCGCCCTCATCTCCCTGAGCTTTAAGCATCTGAACATAGCCGCTTTTTTCCGCTACCGCGTCTATAAGCTCGTCAAGCCGCGCGTTATCCGCCTGCTCCTCCAGCTCGTCAAACAGATTGGCAGCCGCCTTGAGGGCCTTCTCCTTGCGCATAAGCGCGGGCAGAGTGTCGGCGTTTCGGCACACGTCCACGGGGCTTGTTCCAAGCCCTCTCGCTATATTAACTATCTCGTCCACCGTGGCGTCGCCTATGCCTCTTTTAGGCTCGTTGATTATGCGGCGGAATCTCACTTCATCATACGGATTGTTTATGACCGCCAGATAAGCGATAATGTCCCTTATTTCCTTTCGGTCAAAGAAGCGCATTCCTCCCACTACCTTATAGGGGATACCAGCCCTTGCCAGTGCGTTCTCATATCCTCTTGAAAGTGCATTGGAGCGATACAGCAGCGCAAAATCGGAGTATTTATCCCCCTCCTTTACACCTTCGAGTATAATATCGGTTATCGCCTTTGCCTCCATGGATTCGTTGGGATAATTCCTTACCTGAATCTTCTCTCCCTCACCCATTTCGCTCCAGAGTGTCTTGCCCTTGCGATGGGAATTGTTCTTTATAACCTCGTTTGCTGCGTTCAGAATATTCTCTGTCGAGCGGTAGTTTTGCTCAAGACGTATCACCTCGCAGCTTTGATACTGCTTCTCAAAGCTGAGTATATTTTCTATCGTAGCACCGCGGAAGCGGTAAATGGACTGATCGTCGTCCCCCACCACGCACAGATTAGCTTTTTCCCCCGCCAGAAGCGATATCAGGCGGTACTGCGCCACGTTGGTGTCCTGATACTCGTCCACCATTATATACTTATAAAGATTGCGGTAGTGCGAAAGCACCTCTGGCTGCTGCTCAAACAGCTTTACAGTGAGATAGATAATATCGTCGAAGTCCAGTGCGTTAGCCGCCGTAAGCGCCGCCTGATACTCCGAATAGACCTGCGCGGTCTTTATCTGTATAAGCTCCGCCGATTCATGCGCAGCAGCCGCATACTCTTTCGGCGAAATCATTCTGTCCTTGCAGCGCGAAATATTGTTCTTGAAAAGCTTCGGACTCATGATTTTTTCGTCAATATTCAGCCGCTTCAGAACCTCTTTCAGTACCCGCTTAGCATCATCATCGTCATATATCGTAAAGCTGCTTCTGAAACCAATATGTTCTATTTCCCTGCGCAGTATCTTCACGCACGCGGAATGAAAGGTGGAAGCGTTTATCTTTTCCGCACTCTCCCCTATCATATCAACAAGCCTCTGACGCAGTTCTCCCGCAGCCTTGTTCGTAAATGTTATCGCAAGTATGTTCCATGGGTTTATCGGTCTTACCGCGATTATATCCGCCAGCCGCTCCGCGTTTTCGGGGGTATTCTCCATGCCCGGAAAATCCGCGAGAAAACGCTCCTGTTCAGGCGATAGCTCTCTTTCCTCGGTATCATTGTATGCATCGCCGAAGCGCATCATATTGGCAATGCGGTTGCAAAGCACGGTAGTTTTCCCGCTGCCTGCGCCCGCGATTATAAGCACCGCTCCGTTTACCTTGAATATCGCCCTGCGCTGCATTTCGTTCGAGCGCGAAAAAAAGCTGTCCAGAGCCTTCCTTTTTAATGTTATGTAGTCCAAATTCTGTCCTTTCTGATTTTGATTTGAAATTTTTCGCGACCCGTCCGATACGGTTTACTTTGCTTCACAAAATGAACCATATCGGACTCTCGCTAAAAATTTCCTGCGTGAGCATTATGCCCCATATCTATAAATGTGTTTTGGCTGCGCGGACTTTTTGTCCCATGGCTTTAAACGCGCATTTGCTTCATAGTTTCCCGCGGAGGTTCGCCGTTTATTCCGCGGAACCGCCCGGAGCGCTCTGATTTCTCGCCGCGGCGGCAGTGCCGTAATTATCCTTGTCAAGCACTATAAACGGATTAATCTCGTTGCCGATAGCCTGCGGCAATTCACCGTTCCAATTGTTTATTTTAAGATAATCAATATAATTGGGGGATTTCGCCAGCTGCTCCTGAACCACCTCAATGGCATAAGCCTCTGCTTCCGCCTTTATTTTCTGTGAGTCAGCTTCCGCCTGAGCCGCTATGACCTTCTGGCGTGCTTCTTCCTCGCGCTCTACTGTCTTGTTCTGCATTTTCAGAGCGTCCTGCGCCGCTATCACCTTTGCCTGTATCGACTGCTCGAAAGCGTCGTCAAAATCTAGGTTTTCGATAGCGAACGCCGTTACGACTATACCGTTCGGCGCAAGAGTATCCTTAAGCACCTCATATATCGAATCCTGTATCTCCGAGCGGGACTGCACCAAGTCCTCCGCCCTCACCTTTCCGATCTCGTTCTTGGATATCTTCGCCACATTCGGCACAAGCAGCTTGGTCTCCACGTTATCTATACCCGTTGAGCGTATGATATCCGAAAGCTGCGTGGGATCGTAGCAGTAATTCAGCTTAAGCGACAAGTTATCCACCGTCTGCGTATCGCTCGTATAAGCGTTCGTCTGCACCGAATATATCTGCTCGCGTATATCCACAGGCTTTATCTCCTCGATAAACGGTATATGAAAATTCAGTCCCGCCGAGAGATTGCTGTCCACTATCCTCCCGAACTGGTACTTTACCCCGATATACCCCTCGTCAACCACCGAAAAGCAGTTGAACACCAATATCACCGCCAAAGCGACAATAACCGCTATCAGCGTTATCTTCACTACGTTCGGCTTCTTTTCGCCATCGCCTCTTGTTGTAAAATTCTGTGTTGCCATTTCAATCTCCTTATCTGAAAGAATTTTCCGCACCGCTTCATTCGCCTGCGGCGGATTACGCTACCCTCGGCGGCAAAGCTCCGTTTTCCGCTCTGCGGAAAACTACACTTTATCACCAGATTGCGGAAAATTCATGCGCGGGCGTTCCGCGGCTGTTTTTTTTGAACGCCCCCCTATGCTTCATAGGCTTTTTAGTGCGGTCTTTTGCTCATCCATTTCGTGAGCTTGTGTTGCAATCTCTTGAACGTTCCTTTGCCACACAGTAAACACACAGCCCCCTCGCCACAAACTACTAACTACTAATCCCTGCCGACTAACCAACTAATTGGTCATCAATTCGGAATATTTATCCTCCACTTCGACGCGCGGCATTACCGCTCTCCTGCTTATGCCCGCGTTTGCAAACGCCTGTGTCAGCATAAGCTTTATTCTGTTTACCTGATTGACCTCAGAAGCTCCCGGGTCGAAGTCCACCGCCACAATATTGCTTTCGGGGTGCTGGCGGCGCAGCTCTCCGATAACTCCCTTGCCTGTGACATGATTGGGCAGGCAGGCGAACGGCTGCATACAAACGATATTGGGCACACCCTCCTCGATAAGCTCCAGCATTTCCGCGGACAGGAACCAGCCCTCTCCCGCTATATTGCCGGGAGAAACTATCGCCTTGACGCGTTCGCGCATTTCAAAGATATCCCCGGGGCTGCCGAATTTCGTACCCCTGACTGCCTTGCGGTAGCTTCTCTCCATAAACTTTATCGCCTTTATAGCTGCGTTATCCGCGAACTTCGACGTTCCCGAGATATACAGCAGCTCGCTTTTGGTCACGCCGTGAGAGCAGATGTAATAGAAAAATCCCATCAGATCGGGCACTACGACTTCACAGCCCTCGTTCTCAAGCAGACCGATTATATCGTTGTTGGCAACGGGGTGGAATTTTACCAGTATCTCACCCACAAGTCCGACCTTAGGCTTTTGTATATCGAGCACGGGAAACTCGGAAAATTCTTTTACAATATTTCTGACATTATTGTTGAAGCGCTTCAGCGAGAGAGTTTTAAGCTCATCGCGCAGGAAAAGCCGCCATTTCTCGTACAGCGCGTTCGCACTTCCCTTTACCTTTTCGTAAGGACGCACCTTGTACAGGCAGCGCGAAAGCACGTCGCCGTACACTATACCCATAAACGCTCTCACAGCCATGGGTATGGACAGCTTGAAGCCGCTCTGTTTTTCCAGACCCACAACGTTCAGCGAAATAAGCGGAACATTGCCAAAGCCCGCGTCCTTAAGCGCCTTTTTCAGCATACCCACGTAGTTTGTCGCGCGGCACGCGCCGCCCGTCTGGGTTATCATCACCGAGGTCTTGTTTATGTCATATTTGCCGCTGTTAAGCGCGTGGATAAGCTGCCCGACCACCAATATAGACGGATAGCAAGCGTCGTTGTTCACATATTTCAGGCCTTCGTCCACCACCGATTTTGAACAGTCGGTAAGTATCACGACGTTGTATCCGCTGTGGTTGAACGCCGCCTCCAGCATATCGAAATGTATCGGCGCCATCTGCGGGCAGAGTATGGTATGGGTTTCCCGCATTTCCTTTGTAAATTCGGGCTGGCGTATATAGCCGATTTGCCCGCGCACCGGCTTGTACATATGCCGCTCGCGCTCGTCCACCACCGATATAAGCGAACGAAGGCGTATCCTTGCCGCGCCGAGATTATTCACCTCGTCTATCTTAAGGCAGGTGTAAAGCTTTCCGAAGCCGCGCAGAATCTCCTGCACCTGATCGGTGGTTATAGCGTCCAGCCCGCAGCCGAAGCTGTTTAGCTGCACCAGCTCAAGGCACTCGTGTTTGCCCACAACGTGCGCCGCCGCATAAAGCCTTGTGTGATATGTCCATTGGTCAACCACGCGTATCGGGCGCACAACCTGCTCCATATGCGCCACGCTGTCCTCGGTGAGCACCGCGAAGCCGTAGCCCGCTATCATCTCGGGAAGCCCGTGATTTATCTCGGGGTCGACGTGGTAAGGTCTGCCCGCAAGGACTATGCCGCGCTTGCCGTTTTCCTCAAGAAACTTCAGCGTTTCCTCGCCCTTGCGCCGCATTTCGTCCTTGAATGCCTCGTCCTCGGAGTACGCCAGCTTCAGCGCATCGTTTATCTCCGTTCTGGTGATACTCATTTCGGGAAGCAACTGAGCGAACTCCTCAAAAAGGCGCTCCGCCATACGCTTACGGTGGAATATGGGCAAGAACGGGTTAAGGAATTTAACGTCCTCCCGCAGCTCAGGAACGGAATTTTTTATTACCTCGCTGTATGTAGCCACAACGGGGCAGTTATAGTGATTATCTCCTCCATTAGCATCCCCCATTTCATACGGGACAGACGGGTAGAAAATAAGCTTTATGCCGCTGTCTATCAGCGCCTGAATATGACCGTGCGCCAGCTTCGCGGGATAGCACACCGACTCGGAAGGCATGGTTTCTATACCCTTATCATAGATATCGCGCGAGGACTTCGGCGAGAGCCTTACGCTGAAGCCCAGCTCGCTGAACAGCTTGTGCCAGAACGGGTAATTCTCATACATTCCCAGTACGCGCGGAAATCCGATAACGCCTCGCCGCGCAACATCTGCAGGCATACTGTCGCGGTCAAAAAGAAGCCGATATTTGTATTCGTAAAGATTGGGCAGCTTTTCCGTGCCCGAAACGTTCCCCGCTCCCCGCTCGCAGCGGTTGTTGCTTATGTAGCGCTTTCCGTCGGGGAATTTTGTAATGGTGAGCAGGCAGTTATTGCTGCATTTTCCGCAGCGCGCGGCGGTCTTTTCCGCCTTAAAGCCCTCAAGCATTTTCGCGCTGGAGAGCGTGCTGCCTTTTCCGTCGTCACGCTCGAGAGATATCAGCGCGCTTCCATAGGCTCCCATAAGTCCCGCCTTGTCGGGGCGGATAACATCCTTTCCGCAGATAAGCTCGAAAGCGCGAAGCACACTGTCGTTCATGAACGTTCCGCCCTGAACGATAATCTTTTCGCCCATGTCCGAGGTATCGCGCAGCTTTATTACCTTAAACAGCGCGTTTTTCACTACCGAGTAGCTAAGCCCCGCGGAAATATCCGCAACGGTCGCGCCCTCCTTCTGAGCTTGTTTTACGCGGGAGTTCATGAACACCGTGCAGCGTGAGCCGAGATCAACGGGGTTCTGCGCCGTAAGTCCCAGCTTCGCGAAATCCGCCGATGACATACCGAGCGCGTTGGCGAAATTCTCAATAAACGAACCGCAGCCGCTGGAGCACGCCTCGTTGAGCAGAATACTCTCTATCTCGCCGTTTCTCACACGCATACACTTCATATCCTGCCCGCCGATATCGAGGATAAATTCCGCGCCGGGGAGTATCTTATCCGCCGCCTTATAGTGCGCCATGGTCTCTATCTCGCCGAAATCCGCGCCGAGCGCCGCCTTTATAAGATGCTCGCCGTAGCCCGTCGTGCAGGCTTTTGCGATAAACGCACCGTCGGGCAGAAGCGAATATATTTCGCCCAGTATCTTGATAACGGATTTGAGCGGGTCACCGCCATTTCCGCTGTAATATGAATAAATTATCTCCGCGTTTTTGTTGAGCAGCACCGCCTTTGTGGTGGTCGAGCCTGCGTCTATGCCGAGATAGCACTCGCCCTTATGCTCTTTTATATCCGCGGTGGGGATTATCGCCTTGGCGTGGCGGGCATTGAACTCGTCAAGCTCCTTTTCGTCCTTGAAAAGCGGCGCAAGACGCTCCACCTCGCGAAGCTGGCTGCTTTCAAGCGAGGACGCTTTTTCCACAAGCTCCGCTATATCCGCCTCCTCGCTCTCGTCGGAAAAGGCACAGCCCATCGCCACAAAGAGATTTGCGTTTTCGGGAAAAATTATGTTCTCGGGAGCAAGCCCGAGGGTATCTATAAAACGCTCGCGCAGCTCCGAAAGATAGTGCAGCGGTCCGCCCAGAAACGCAACGTTCCCGCGGATAGGCTTTCCGCAGGCAAGTCCGCTTATTGTCTGATTAACCACCGACTGAAAAACCGACGCCGCCACGTCGCTTCTTTTCGCGCCGTCGTTCAGCAGCGGCTGAATGTCGCTTTTCGCGAAAACGCCGCAGCGGGAGGCTATCGGGTAAATCGTGGTATGCTTTTTTGACAGCTCGTTCAAGCCGCCTATATTTGTATTCAGCAGCGCCGCCATCTGGTCTATGAACGCGCCCGTGCCGCCCGCGCAGCTGCCGTTCATGCGCTGCTCAAGACTGCCTGTAAGATATGTAATCTTCGCGTCCTCGCCGCCAAGCTCTATTGCCACGTCGGTTTCGGGAATAAGCTGTTTTATCGCGTTTGTCCCTGCAGCAACCTCCTGCACAAACGGTATCTCCAGCCACTTTGAAACCGATATACCGCCCGAACCCGTTACCGCTATCAGAACGCGCTCACCCTCAAGCTCTGCGCCAACCTCCGAAATTATGTCGCTTACAGTTTTTCTTATATCCGAAAAATGTCTTTTATAGCGGCTGTACAGAAGTTCGTTGTTCTCGCCGAGAACTGCCGCCTTTACCGTCGTTGAACCGATGTCAAGACCAACTCTTTTCAAAATATCAAATCCTTTCAAAAAACAAAAGGCAAAATTTGCCAAAGCAGAATGTACGCGCCGTTCGCATACTTTATAATTATAACATATCCAAGCTTAAAAATCAACTGTTATTTTCAGGAATTGCTCCTGCATTTTATAACCTCGTTAACTATTTTACGTCATAACCGTGTAAAAGAAACAGGGATAATGTGAAAGATTTATGAAATAACGCTTGACATTATAATTGTTATATGATATAATTAAATTGGTTGATAATACCAAATATTTTTAGAAATGAATTTAATATTTATGAAAATTGTTAAAAAGCTTACAGCTGCGGCTTTGGCGGCATGTATGGCATTGTCCTTTACAGCGGCGGCACAGACGTATGAGATATATCCAGAAGACAATCGCGCGGATATGTCAGCAGATTATGTCGGCGAAGGTATTGCTGAGGAATTGCCCGACTGTATGATACCTTGGTACGATGCGCTTGGCATTACCGTAGAGCAGCTGCGTGAGGAGATGGCGCAAAATCCCACTTCTCAGACGCAAGTGGTCGAAACACTTGCAGAAAAAGAAGCCTATTGGAATGAAAGATCACTGGAATACTCATCTAAAGAACTGTCGGAGCTTACCACGGATGAATTTTGGGATTTTTTTAATTCGCTTTCCTCTGAAGAGCAGACATCTCTTGAAACGGTGGTTTTGAAACCCGATATAGGTATTGAGTGGACGCTGACGCCGGAGGAACAGGAGGAACTTGAGCGCGAGTGCCCCAATTCATACACGCCCGAGGAGAAAAAGGAAATTGAAAGGCGTTTGCGCGAAATAATGCAGCCCGGAGATATGATATGGGGATGTCGCGGAGTGCCTTACTTAAGCACAGCGGCGCGCGGTAAAATCGTTTCAAGCGAAACAACAATTGACATGTATAACGAGGATATCTGTCAAGATGATATAGCATTTAACATGATGGCAAGCAAAACAGATGCATATGGAAGAATAAAACCCACAAACACGAACATAGCCCCGTTAAATTATACATCCTATATAAAAGTATATTTTAAAACACCAGATGGAAAAAAAGTAGGTAGGGGTGGCAGCGCCTTTTTCATCGACAAACATTTGCTTTTGACTGCAGCACATATGATTTATGACTCAAGTTATGGTTCAGCTGAAAAAGTCGAAATTTATCCCGGCGGCATTGAATCAGGTATATCTAAAAACGTATACCATATTTAAGGATACCAAGCTGAACCCGTATTATAACAGCATTGCTTATAACAAGAAATGACCGCAGTTTTACAAACCTGAGGTCATTTTGTTGAAGCATATGAAAATATATCCACTATCACCTGAGGGCAGCATCACGATAGGGGATTTACCTCGCCATTGTCGGGAAACGCTTAATAGAAATCAAAACAACACTATCTGTTTACATTTCCTATCAGGAAGGGTGTTATAGCAAAGTAATCCATGAACCCAAATCCGATAGCCGACAGCACCAACGGAACAACAAAAACGGCAGCGGAAAAAAGAACGGAAACGGAATAGTTCTTTACGCGTCCTGAAATTAAAAATACTGCCGCGGAAACGCCAATCATTCCGATAAAACGCCATATTTCCGTTACGACAATATATGATATGATCGGCATTGAAACGGAGGAAAGATGCTCCATGCTGCGAGCCGATGCGGTAATAAACTCCATGCCCCATGTGTTCAGTACATTAAAAATGCGACTGCCGTCAAAAATTGCAAGTATTATAACGGAGCAAAGCGCCATTACGAGCGTTTTTCGAATAAACGTCTGTGCTCCGCCGTTCGGAGAGGAACGCAGCAGCATTATCGCCCCAAAGCGGTGTTCCGCACTGTAGGAATACGCGGCAAAAAATATTAGGATCAGCGTTTTGATCGCCGCCGCAAGCCTGTCATAAACGCGCACGGAATCATCTCCGGTGAGCATTTTGTAACCCGTATCCTCAACAAATTGACCGCCGTTTTCCCTCAAGTATTCCGCGTGACGTTGAAGTTTATCCAATGCCGCAAGCTTTATCATACCCTGCTCCGAGAAGTCGAGAGAAGCCGCTTCAAGCTCACTGTCAATATACTCCTTCTTTTCATCGGTGTATTCGCCTTGGATATCCGAAATATATGAATAATAAATATAATCGGAAATATCATTATAATACGGTTTTATGGGCTTTTGCAAGAGCGTAACGGCAGCCGCCGCGGCAAGAAGGATCAAAACCGCTTTTCCGCCGATAAAGCTCTTATACAGTTCGTTTGCCGCAAGGCTTGTGTTTTTGCCGCTCAATATTCCTTTTTTTACGGAACGTTTTCGTTCAAATAGCTTACCAGATAGCATTAAAGTACCTACCGTGCCGCACGTTCCCGCAAAGATCAGCGACGCGGTTACTGCGACAATAACGCTGTTGATCGGAAAACCAAAAAAATTCACGTTTAGATACTTACCGATAAGAACCGCCGAATCGGCGGCGGCAGTGATATTTATCTGACGGAGCGGCGCAAATACGCTTGTCGCGGGGATCGCATAATATAGCACTGTTTCTCCCGCAGAAAACGCGAATATAACCGCATATCCCGCAGCACTTCCGACAGGAAGAACCGAAAACATAAACACAATCGCAGATAAACTCGTGCAGAACAACAGCTTTATAAGCATATATTTAATCAGAAACGACCCTACTCCGATAGATTCGCCGCATAAGAAAAAACCATACACCGACTGTATTTCGCGATTAAGGTCTCCAAGTCCGTACACGGCTGCTCCCGCGGCAATGCTGCTTCCGTAAACGGCGATGGCGGCAATACCCGACGAAAGGATTAGCACGAGGAGCTTAGCGACGCTCAACCGTCCGCGCCCGTTGGCGGTAGTGCGAATAAGCGGTAAATAACTCTGTTCTCGTTCTAAGGTGATTAATTTCGCCGTAAAAATCAAAACAAGCAGTATCATCAAAATGTCCGAAGCGCCGAACCGAACCGCCATAATCACTCCATTCGATCTCTCCGATATGACATTCTCCGTGCCGAGCTTCGAAAACTCATCCTGCGTCTTTAATATATTACGGTAATTGAAACTGTTCTCGTCAGCGAAAAAAGACATTGCTTTCATATTTTCGGCAGTGGAGTCAACGCTTTTCAGGTAGTCCGAATAACTGTCGACCTGCTCTATTTCCGTAAGAACATCATTTAAAATCTGCTGTTCTTTATAGAAGCTCGCCGTTTGCAAAAAATATTGGGGATCTGTCCAATCAATAATATGAGATCTGACATATTCCGCGCGTTCGCTTGCGGGCAGAGCGTCGAGCTTGTCCCAAAGCGCACTGTACACAGCAGGCGAATAATCCAAATATTCGGGAATGACGAGAAGCGCAACATTTATTATGACCGCTGCCGCGATTATCAAAACAATCTGTCTGCTGCCAAGAAGTTTTCTAAGCTCAGCAAAAAAAACACTCATATTTATTCTCCAAAGTGATAAAGGTACAGATCTTCCAAATTCGGTGCAACAGCGCGGTGCTCGATATCAGGAACATTTTCGCTGAGCACGCGCACGCATATGCGCTCGTTCTCGCGGGTAATATTCGCGATTCGCATCTGCTTTTGGATATTTGATAGCTGTTCTTGTTGCGTCAACAGCTCATAAACTTTTCCGTTTATCCTGTCGCATAGTTTCCCAGGAGAACCGCTGTCAACGATCTCCCCATCCTTTAGTAGTAACACCTCTTTAGCTATAAACTCAACATCGGTAACAACGTGCGTAGCAATCATCACTATTTTGTCAAACGCCGTTTCGGCAATAAGGTTGCGTAATCTTATACGTTCTTTCGGATCGAGACCCGCCGTAGGCTCATCAAGAATGACAATCCTTGGATCACCCAAAAGCGCTTGCGCCAGCAGAGCGCGCTGCCGCATACCGCCCGAAAAGCCGCCAAGCTTTGCGAGGGAATATTCCGATAAATTAACGCGTTGGATAAGATTTTCGATCTGCGGCACGGCGTCGGCTTTTGAAATGCCCTTAAGTCCCGCCATATAATACAAAAACCGCGTAAGAGTAAAGTCGGGATAAAGCGCTTGCTGCTGCGGCATAAAACCCAACAGCTTTCTGTATTCCCTACCCATCTCCGCAGCGTTCTTTCCGTCGGCGAAAACCGTTCCACTTGTGGGAGCGAGGTTTTGCGTAATTATATTCATAAGTGTGGATTTTCCTGCGCCGTTAGGTCCGAGCAGTCCGTATATCCCGTCGGTAAATTCATAGCTGAATTTGTTTAATGCAGTCTTGTCCTTGCCGTAGCGCTTGGTAAGCTCATTGATTTGAAGCAGCATTACTCTCCTCCAACCG